>JAOXRV010000110.1 GCA_025800435.1 Cellvibrionaceae bacterium
AGTAAACCAAACGCAAATAGATCGCTGGGTGGGCCCACCGCCTCACCTTTAATTTGCTCGGGCGACATGGCGTTAAAGCTGCCGCTGACCTCGTCCTCACCGCTCAAACTTAACTCATCGGCCTGCTCTTCCAAGGCCACACCAAAATCGGTTAGCTTAAGTTGGCCGCGCTCGCTGATTAATACATTGTCGAGTTTTAGATCCCGGTGCACCACACCCTTGGCATGGGCGGCGGCCAGGGCCTCGGCAATCTGCACCAGTATTTGAAGCTGCTGCTGGCGCGAGCACTGTTGCTCGCGCAGATACTGACGCAGATTGCGACCCTGTACCAACTCCATCACCAGGGCTTTTTCCGGTCCGTCGATAAACTCATACACCTGCACAATATTGGGGTGATTGATTTGTGCCAGCAGCCGCGCCTCGCGCTGTAGACGCTCGGTGGTGCGCTCATCGGCCAGTTCACTGTGCAAACATTTTACTGCGACACGGCGCTGCAAGCGCTTGTCTTCGCCCAGGTAGACCACGCCCATTCCACCGCGCCCCAGCACTTGTAACAGCTGGTAATGGGCGATTTGACGAGGTAGGGCGACAGTTACCATGGACTGACCTAATCGGCACTCATGCTGTGGGTAATGGCATCGCCACGCTGCACTTGAAACTGCTGGCCGCCAAAGCGCAAGAGGCCGCGGCGGCGCTCAATTAATTGGTCGGCACCAATCAATGAGGGCAGGCTATCGCTGAGCTGCTTGCGGGCTCGAAATATTTGGATATTGATATGGGAATCTTCCACCCCCAGGTCTTTGCTTAACTGCGAGGTTTCAACCCAGCCCTGGTCCGCCTCTGCCAAGCCGGCAGCTGCATCTTCGGCCCGGCACCTGGCCAGGTGCAGCAGCATATAGTGGTGGATACGCTCACCCAGATTGACGGTCTCGCTGCCGCGGCGCAATGTTAACTGGGAGTGCTCTTCATCCAGGCTGGTGCTAAAACAAAATTGATAATCTGCGAACAGCGGTGGCGTCAGGTTAACCTGCTCAGTGGCCGCGTAGCTGCCCACTAAAAACAATCGCCATATCGACTCGCCACAGCTAAAGCTATCGCCGTGGCCGATACTGCAGCACTCGCCGCTGGCAATTTCATCCAGATACCACAGACCGTCTTCTACCCGGTAGTAAAATGCCTGCTCAGGCTGTTCTTCATTGGGGAAAAAGTGAAAGCGCCCAAGCGACTTGCTGGCACCGCTGCGGGTGTCGATCAGCATATCTTGGGGCGGCGCGATATCGGCCACCACCCAGGGCGTTTGCCGGGGCGAGCCGAAGCTGATCAATTGACCGGCACTGATGGAATAGGGCTGATTTGGCTCAAGCTTAGCGCCATCGAGCCAGGTGCCATTGCGGCTCAAGTCGCGCAGCATCCAGGCATCACCATTCCACTCAATTACCGCGTGAATACGCGAGACCGAGCCCAGCTCAAGCTTGCTGTCGACTTGGTCTTGGCGACCAAAAGTGTGGTGGGCCCGCAAGGGGTGTAGGCTGCCACTGCCCGTATCACGCATCTGCGCCATGCACTCAACTCCAAATCCTAACCCGTGCGTAGGGCCAAGGTTTTATTACACCATAAACCGCCTACCAGTGTAATAGAGAAAATGTCTAAGGTGTCCTATAGTTACGGCTCACGTTAAACACAATCGCGTTTGACACAAGGATGCGACCTCTCGCCTGGATGCGAACAAGCTGTGTAAAAGCCCCAAGGACGAAAGCACACTACGGAAGCCCGTGCATTGCTCGGCAGGCAAACTTAGCTTTTACCAGCGCGTATTAGCTTAGCGTGATGTAGTTTTCGGCCACACGGAGGCGACACTATCACAAGGATAGTGACGAAAACGCACAAGGATAGTGACGAAAACACACAGGGAAGAGAATCTAGGCTGTTCGTTGAATATAGCCAAATCGACCGAAGGGGAGCTGTTGCTCCCCTTTGTTTTTACCAGTACGCGCCGTTACTGGTCGAGCATCGGCTTAACCGGTGCATCGAAGGTGTTTTTGTCCAGTGCACCCTCGCTCTTGGCCACTACCGCCGTCACCATCGAGTCACCGGTTACATTGACCACGGTGCGAGTCATATCCAGTAAACGATCAACTCCGATTATTAATGCAATGCCCTCAACCGGCAAGCCGGCCTGCTCCAATACCAAAGCCAGGGTAATCAAACCCACCCCAGGTACCCCAGCGGTGCCGATTGAAGCCATGGTCGCGGTTAAAATGACCATAAGATAACCGCTAAAGCCAATATCAATATTATAAGCCTGGGCGATAAACGCAGTGGCCACCCCCTGCATAATGGCGGTGCCATCCATATTGATGGTGGCCCCCAGAGGCACGGTAAACGAGGCAATGCGGTTGTCTACCCCCAGGCGCTCTTCGGCAGTACGCAAGGTCACCGGGATAGAGGCGTTGGAGGAGGAGGTGGAAAAAGCGAACATCATCAGCGGCCGCAATTTAGACAAAAAGATCAGCGGGTGCAGCCCACCGAGGCTGCGCAGCAGCATCGGGTAAACCACCAGGCCATGAAAAATCAGCACCCCAAATACGGTAAAGAAATAGGCCGCCAGATCCATAATGGCGCTAATACCCAGGCCCGCAAACAGCTTGGCCAACAGGCAGAAAACTCCATAGGGGGCGATATTCATCAGCATCATCACCAGCTTCATGATGACTTCGTTGATATCTTCAAACCAGGCCAGGGTACGCTTACCCGAGTCGCCAGCGTGGGAAACCGCCACCCCAAACAGCAGCGCAAACACAATAATTTGCAACATACTGCCCTCGGCCATAGAGGCCACCGGGTTGCTGGGGAAGATATCGATAAACACATTCTTAAACGGCGGCGGCTCTTTGGCCACAAACTCTGAACTGCCGACCGCCAGGTTCATGCCATCGCCGGGGCTGATCAAATTACCGGCAAACAGGGCCAGGGTAATAGCGATAGCGGTGGTGATTAAATACAGGCCAACGGTTTTACCAGCCATGGGGCCAACTCGCCCCTGCTCACCGAGGGCACCGGCGCCGCACACCAGCGATACAAACACCAGCGGCACCACCAGCAACTTGAGCGACTTAACAAAGATCTGGCCGATCGTATCGAACACCCCATCGACCAAATTGGCTTGTAACCAGGCATTGCCCAACCAATTGAGCAAGGCGCCGACCAGCAGGCCAAGTACCATGGCCAGAATAATTCGTTTTGTTAAGCTCATAATTACCTATCTATCTAAAAAATCCTTAGCTGGTGTTCCCCGCGAAAGCGGGGACAACGCCAATTCGCTTAAGGTAGCCCTGAATAACTCGGCCCCGCTGAGCATCGCCGAGTTATTTAGAGGTACCTTTATTAACTGCATCTTTTAACGCTTTACCCGCTTTAAAACCGACGCTGTTGCTGGCGGCAATCTCAATGCTGGCACCGGTCTTGGGGCTGCGGCCGGTGCGGGCGGCGCGATGGCGCTGGCTAAAGGAGCCAAAGCCAATTAAATTGACTGCCTCGCCGCGAGCCAGGGCATTGGTCACCTGATCGAGAATGGCGTTGACCACATCGCCGGCTTTTTCTTTGGACAGATCGGCCTGATCGGCCACCGCTGCGACTATATCGGTTTTGTGCATAGTGAGTTCCTATTTTTATTTTCACATATTTTGTTTTCACAAGCGCACCATTAAACCAAGGCACTGGCCCGGTCACAAGGATTAGTTGAGCTAGAGCCTATAGGGGCCTAAAATAGCCGCTTGTTTTCGCCGGCAAACTGGCACCAGCACTGGAAACCTTTCTTTGAGCAAGTCCCCAAGCCACTGGCAGCAACACCACCTTGGCCGCTTGAGCCCCTGCCAATGCCAATGGTTACTGGCCGAGGGCTCCCTTACCCGCAAACTCGTGGCGGCCAGTGGGGGCCAGTTTGAGCTAAAAATTTTGTCCCAGGGCCTGGCCCGAGTAAGGCCGGACGAGGCCAAGGCCCTTAAGCTTGGCCAGCGTCAGCTGGCTCTGGTGCGCGAAATTGTAATGTCCGGCGGCGCTCAGCCCTGGGTATTTGCCCGCAGCGTGGTGCCCCTGAGCAGCTTGAGCGGCCGCCTGCGGCAGCTGAAAAACCTGGATAACCGCCCCCTGGGGGCGATGCTATTTAAAGACCCGAGCATGCAGCGCAGCCCCATTGAAATTCAGCGCCTGGCACCGGCGCATATTAACTACCCGCTGGATAAGCCCTGCTGGGCGCGCCGCTCAATCTTTCGTTTGGCGCAAAAGCCGCTGCTGGTTTGCGAGGTTTTTCTGCCCACATTTGCCCCCTTTCACAGCGGCCGCTACTCTTAGCCCTATGCCCACAGTCGGAATCATCACATGAGCGCAACCTTCGCCAGCTGGCGCCAACGCTTGTTACCCTATGCCCAACTGATGCGGATCGATCGTCCCATCGGCACCTTGCTATTGCTGTGGCCCACCCTCTGGGCCCTGTGGCTGGCCAATGAAGGCATGCCGCCGCCGAGCTTATTGCTTATCTTTGTGTTGGGCGTGTTTGTGATGCGCGCCGCCGGCTGTGTCATTAACGATTACGCCGATCGCAATTTTGACGGCTTTGTAAAGCGCACCGAGGGCCGTCCCCTGGCCAGCGGCCAGCTGCCGCCACGGCACGCCCTCTATCTGTTTGCCGGGCTCGGCCTGCTGGCCTTTGTATTGGTGTTGCTGACCAATAGCTTTACCGTTTACCTGTCGCTGGGGGGCCTGGCCCTGGCCGCCTGCTACCCGTTTATGAAGCGCCATACCCACCTGCCCCAATTGGTCTTGGGGGCGGCTTTCTCCTGGGGTATTCCGATGGCCTTTAGCGCCAGCCTAGGCAGCCTGCCAGCCACCGCTTGGCTAGTGTTTACCGCCAACCTGCTGTGGACAGTGGCCTACGATACCCAGTACGCAATGGTCGATAGAGACGACGATCTGCGCATTGGCATCAAGTCCACCGCGATCTTGTTCGGCGAGGCCGACAAGATGATTATCGGGTGTTTGCAAGCGCTTACTATTGTTTCGCTAATGATGATCGCTAACCGCTTTGAGCTGGGCTTCCCCTTCTATGTGAGCCTGGTGGTGGCCGCCGGGCTGTTTATCTACCAGCAGTGGCAAATTCGCGGGCGCGGGCGCGAACAGTGCTTTAAAGCCTTTCTCAACAACAATTACGTGGGTGCGGCGGTGTTCGCCGGCATTGCCCTGAACTACTACATCCCCGCCAGTTAGCAGGCCCGCAGCCCTGTCGCGTCTATCCTTGCAGATTGGCCGGTATTGCCTGGTTTTTGTCCCGGTAATGTCATAAATTTGCAACAAAACCTTTATTTAATAGAGCATTAACCGCCACCCCATGGAATCGCCCTCGGTGGCAGCGACCCTGTTATTTGCCCAAGCACTGGATAGAGAGGCACCCATGCCTAATAAGACCATCCTTATCGTCGACGACGAAAAAGCCATTCGCGATATGTTGCGCATCGCCCTGGAGATGGCCGACTACCAGTGCTTAGAGGCCGCCGATGCGCAAGAGGCACACGGCCTGATCATCGACGAGAGGCCCGACCTGATTCTGCTGGATTGGATGATGCCCGGCACCAGCGGTATAGAGCTGGCGCGCCGCCTTAAGCGCGATGAAGTGACCTCTCGCATACCCATTATTATGCTGACCGCAAAGGGCGAAGAGGATAATAAGGTGCAGGGCCTGGAGATTGGTGCCGACGACTATATTACCAAGCCCTTTTCACCGCGGGAGCTGGTAGCGCGCCTGAAAGCGGTATTGCGCCGCACCGACAACCATGTAGATGCAGAGCCCATTTTGGTTGGCGCCCTGTGTTTAGACCCGGTCAGCCACCGGGTGACCATTGCCGATACACCGGTGCAAATGGGCCCCACAGAGTACCGTCTATTAGAATTCTTCCTGACCCACCAAGAACGGGTTTACACGCGCAGCCAACTACTAGATCATGTCTGGGGTGGCAATGTTTACGTGGAAGAGCGCACCGTCGATGTGCATATCCGGCGCCTGCGCAAAGCGCTCACCTTAGAAGCCCACGACCGCTATATCCAGACCGTGCGCGGCACCGGTTATCGCTTCTCGACCAAGGTTTCTGCGGTTAACTAAACACTGCTCATCCCACAATTGAACGCCCGGCCTGTGCCGGGCACCTGCTGGTTCAACACGGGTAGATACTACATTGCACAAGGGTCTTGGCGCCGAGCTGCGGCGCATCGCATTTTTAACCCTCATCTGTCTGATATTTGGTTGGCTCAACGGCCATATTACCTGGACGTTGATTATCGGCGGCGGCCTCTATATGGGCTGGGTGCTGATGCAGATTCGCCAGCTGTATCTGTGGGTCACCAGCCGCCGCCGCGAACCGCCGCCGGAGACCCTCGGTATTTGGGGCGAAATCTTCGACAATATCTACCGCATGCAGCGGCGCCACGAAAAAGAGCGCCGCCGCCTGCAGGGCATGATTCGGCGCAGCCAGCAAACCACCGCAGCCCTGCGCGACGGGGTGGTGATCTTGGATGCCCAGGGCAACCTCAACTGGTGGAACGAAGCCGCCGAGACCCTGCTCGGCCTGCAGCCCATCGACAGCGGCCATCCACTGGTTAATTTTATTCGCCACCCCAACTTTATCGCCTATTTCGAAGCCAATGAGTACGACAACCCCTTAAATCTGGCTTCACCGCGCAACGATTCCAAACAACTGCAATACCAAATTAATCGCTTCGGCAAAGGCGAGCGCTTACTAATTGTGCGCGATATCACCCGGGTGCACCGCCTGGAACAGGTGCGCAAAGATTTTGTCGCCAATGTCTCCCACGAGCTGCGCACCCCGCTAACGGTATTGCGCGGTTATATTGAAACCCTGAGCATGGCACCGGATTTACAACCGGTAATGGTGCGCGCCTTCGAGCAGATGCAACAGCAGAGCGAGCGCATGACACTATTGATTAACGATCTGTTGACCCTGTCTAACCTAGAGACCGAGGGCAATGAGAAAAAGCAGAAAAAAATACCGCTGCTACCGCTGCTGGAAAGCATCCGCGCCGATGCGCTGGTATTAAGCGATGGCAAGCACGAAGACATTAGAATTAAATGCCCGGACAATCTGGCATTGCTGGCCAATAAAAAAGAGCTGCACAGTGCATTTTCCAACCTGGTATTTAACGCCGTTAAATACTCCGATGCCGACACCCAAATACAGTTAAAAATATCGGTGGATGAAACCGCCATAAGCTTTTCCGTAAAAGATCAGGGCGAGGGCATCGACCCTATTCACATCCCCCGTTTAACCGAGCGCTTTTACCGGGTGGATAACAATAGCCGCAACTCCGACCAGGGCGGCACCGGTTTGGGCCTGGCCATTGTTAAGCATATTTTGCTGCGCCACGACGCCCATCTAGGCATTATCAGCAAGCCCGGCAAGGGCAGCACCTTTAGCTGTATTTTCCCGATTGAACGCTTGATTGAACTGCCGCCGGTGGTCGCCGACCCCGACGACGAAGACACCGCCGCCTGAATTAGCAATAGCACCCTTGTTAAATAAAACTCGATGGTTATCATGCAAATATGACTATCGAGTTTTGTTCTTCTATCAGCAGTATTGATGCGCAGCAGTGGCAGGCTTTGTGGGCCGAGCCCTACCCCTTTATTCAGCATGGTTTTTTACAAGCGCTGGAAGAGTCCGGCTGTGTCGGCGCCGACAGCGGCTGGCAGGTGCAGCACTGTCTATTGTGGAACGAGGAAAAAACTCAGCTATTGGGCGCCATGCCCCTGTATATCAAGCACCATTCCTATGGCGAGTATGTGTTCGACTGGGCCTGGGCCGATGCCTACCATCGCGCCGGGCTTGAGTATTACCCTAAACTATTAGCGGCTATTCCCTTTACCCCTGCCAGCGGCCCGCGTATCGGCTTTGCCCCCGGCCAAGATGCGCAGCAAATTGGCGATCAGTTAATTGCAGCCTGCTTGCACAAGGCCCGTGACATTGACGCTTCGTCTTTTCATTTATTATTCCCCCACCAGCGCGATAGACAAATACTGCAAAAACCAGAGCTGATGCCGCGCACCGCTGTACAGTTTCACTGGCACAACCATGGCTATCAAAACTTTGATGAGTTTTTGGCAACATTTAAATCGCGCAAACGCAAAAGTCTAAAAGCTGAGCGGCGCAAGGTGGCCGAGCAACAAGTCAGCTTGGTACGGCGAGAGGGCAAGCACATTGACGAGCAACAGTGGCAGCGTTTTTACCATTGTTACCAGCTTACCTATTTAAAGCGCAGTGGCCACAAGGGCTATTTGAACTGGGATTTTTTTCAGCGTTTGGGGCAAAGCTGCGCCGATCAAATTATGATGGTGCAGGCCTATCAGCGTGGTGACATGGTGGCCGGCGCGCTGTATTTTAAAGACAGCCAAACGTTATACGGCCGCTACTGGGGCTGCCTGGATGAGTTTGAAGCGCTGCACTTCGAGGCCTGCTACTACCAGGGCATTGTGTACGCCATTGAACAAAATTTACAGCGCTTTGATCCCGGTGCCCAGGGCGAGCACAAAATTCAGCGCGGCTTTACACCGAGCCTGGTGCACTCGCTGCACTGGATAGAAGACCAGCGTTTTGCCCGTGCCATCGAAGACTTCTTAGACCGAGAACGGCACCATATTGCCAGTTACCAAGAAGATGCGGCACGCTACTTACCCTTTAAAGAGGGTTCCTAGCTCGCAACTAGGTGGGGTACCGCGTTTGCCACCCGCGCTTCTAAGGCCTTTAAAAACTGCTCGGCCTGGGGCAGTTCTTCAATATTGGTTTGGGTAAAACAGCTGCCATTTTTATTGATTACCACCACGGTATTGGCGTGGGTCGTACCGACACTTGAAATATCCCCATAGGGAATATGCCAGAGAATATGGTCGTCGAGGTGATAGGAGAGAAAACTCTGGCCCAGGTGCAGGCGACGCTGCTGCACCAAGGTTTTGGCCCAGCGGCGCGAGTAGTAAAACGACACCCCAGCCAACACCGCACAAATGCCCAGGCCCAGCAGGCTGCGATCAGAAATTAACCAAAAGCTCGCCAGCGCTGCCAGCGGCAAATACTCCACTTTGGTTTCTGCTACCGCAAAGCAAAAGTCCCGCTGTTCCATACTTAGTCCCCAAGTCCGTGCGACGCCTTGTTTAAACGAAATTTGGGCGCCACTGGGCGCCCACAGGCGTTAATGGGGTACTTTAGTACAAAGCAATGTCTTTATAAAGTAATTATAAATAGCTACTTTAACTGTAGACGGGCGATCATCGCCTCACACTCGGCCTGATCTAAATACTCGGGCACCGGGTAGGCACCGTGCGCCTCGGTGAGGGCGGCGCTGGCCATGGCGGGGATATCGGCGGTTTGAATCTGCTCAAAGCCGGTGGGGATACCCACCTGCTGGTTCAGCTCTTTCACCCGGTCGATAAGCTTGCGCCCCAGGGCCCCATCGCCCTCGTAGTGCTCGCCCAGGCCAGTGTGAATGGCCAGCTCGGCCAGGCGATGTGAGGCCGCATCTTTGGAGTACTCCAATACCTCGGGCAGTACCACCGCATTGGCCAGGCCGTGGGGAATACCGTATTTACCGCCCAACTGGTGGGCAATGGCGTGCACATAGCCGACCATGGCCTTGGAAAAGGCCATACCGGCGTAGTAAGAGGCCAGGGCCATGGCTTCACGGGCGGCCATATCGCTGCCGTTTTCAACCGCAGTATGGAGATTATCGAAGATCAGCTTAACCGCCGCCTTGGCCAGCATATCGGTCTCTTCACTGGGCCACTCGCCAATATAGGCTTCGATCGCGTGGGTGAGGGCATCCATACCGGTGGCGGCGGTGACGCCAGCGGGCATGCCGACCATCAAGGCCGGGTCTAGGGCGGTGGCCTTGGGAATGATGCGGGTATCGCCAATCAGGTTTTTCTCGTGGGTATCCGGGTCCGATACCACGGCGGCAATCGTCACCTCAGAGCCGGTACCGGCGGTGGTGGGTATTAAAAAGGTCGGCAGCGGCGCCTGCTTGCCTTTACGTAAACCGGTCAGCTCGCGCGGGTTTGTCTGGCTATTGGCAGCGGCCAGTGCGATTACCTTGGCAGCATCCATCGACGAGCCACCACCGATGCCTATTACCGTATCGCACTGCTCCGCACGCAGCTGGGCCAGGCCCTCCTCAACCACCGGCCACACAGGATCGGGGGTAACACCGCTGTAGATTACATTATCGACACCGGCCGCTTCTAGAGCTTGGCTAATGGGTTCAATTAGGCCCAGCTCAACCAGGATTTTATCGGTTACGATAATGGCTTTGCGGGCATCGAGCTGCGCAATGGTTTGGCAGAGCTTAAGGGAAGAACCTTCACCCACAAAGGTCAGGGGCTTGGGTTGCGCAATCAGCTTCATTATTACGCTGCGCAATCCCAATTTTATTTTGGCTAACGCTGGCATCACTTTCTCCATCTGCCCGAGTGGGCTGTCTAGTTTATTGTAGCTATCAGGGGGCCGCGCCGGCGGCCAGAGCCCAAGTTTAAGACAATAGGTTTAGAATACCGAGAGGCCAATAAAAATTTGGCCTGATATGTCATTTTTCCCAGACAAGCAGCTGGTTATTGGCAGGCATGGCATAGTCTTTGACCAAATTGAAACCACTGTTGCGAGCCAGGCTATCGACCGATTCGAAATCGCGAATACCCTGATGCGGGTATTGGTTTTTCAGCCACTGATCAAAGCGCTCGTTACTATCACTGGTAAAGCGCCCATCGTATTTAAATGGCCCGTACAGGGCTAGGCGACTGCCGCTGTTCATCTTTTCGAGACCACCGATAAAGTGCTCCACCGCTTCCCAGGGCATAATATGGGAGGTATTGGCAGAGAAGATACCGTTAAAGTACTGCAACAACTCGGTATCGGGCCAGTCTTTAAGTACATTGATGGTCAGGGGGCGCAGCACATTCACCACCCGCTCATCGTTGATCCAGCGGTTAATACCGGGGATATTCTCGGCCAGGTCGCTGGTTTGCCACTGTACATGGGGCAGGCGCGGGCCGATATGCACCGCGTGCTGGCCAGTACCGCTGCCAATCTCTAATACACTGGTTTGCCCGGCAAACTCTTTGGCCAAAACATCGTAGATAGGCTCGCGATTATTGGCACAGGCCTGGGAGAAGGGCTTGTCGCCAAGGTTTTTGTTCACAGCATTCACAACTCTTTTCGGCTCTTTGCAGCTCTCTACAACCCCGTCGTCCCCGCAACCGCGGGAAACCATTTGGAACAAGGCAACGGACTAAAGCAGACACCTTACACCAAGGCCCTTATTATAGGGCCTTAGCTTGATACTTTTATGACCCCAAGCGGGCAATTTTACTCCGCCTCGTCACGGCTAAATACCCACTGAGCATCGCTTGATAAGCTTTTGTTATAGCGATAGCCCGCGAGGTTAAATTTTTTAATATCTTCTACATCGGTAATACGGTTTTTAATGACATAGGCCGCCATTAGGCCCCGGGCTTTTTTGGCAAAAAAGCTAATCATCTTGTATTCGCCATTCTTTAAATCTTTAAAGGCCGGCACAACCACCTCGGCATTGAGCAGCTTGGGCTTAATCGCCTTAAAGTACTCATTGGAGGCCAGGTTGAGCACCACCTCACTGTTGGTCTTTTTCAGCTGGGCATTAACCGCCTCGGTCAGGGTTTCACCCCAAAACTCATATAAGTTTTTACCGCCCTTGTTGGCAAACTTAGTGCCCATCTCCAGGCGGTAGGGCTGCATCAAATCCAGCGGCTTAAGCAAACCATACAGGCCTGACAGAATACGCAAATGTTTTTGCGCAAACTTAAAGTCATCGGCCTTAAAGCTCTGAGCATCCAGGCCGGTATAGACGTCGCCATTAAAGGCCAGTACCGCCTGCTTGGCGTTATCCGGGGTAAAGGGCTGGCCCCAGTCCTGATTGCGGTCGTAGTTAAGCACCCCCAGCTTATCGCTGATACTCATCAATTTAGACAGCTCGTGGGGCGCCAGTTGGCGCAGATCATCCATCAGGATTTCAGATTGATCCAGGAACTCGGGCTGGGTCGACTGCTTGGTTTTTGCAGGCGTTTCGTAATCCAGGTTTTTAGCTGGCGATACGAGCATTAACATGGGCGATCCTCATTGGGCGTGGCTGAGCTGGCTATTATCCCGCTGCAGCTTGGCTCGGTAAAATATATTCCACCTATGGCGGCGATTAATTCTCGTCGATGATTTTCTGCCACCAATTCAGCGGCGTTTGGCCATCGGCCGGGTCGTAGACATTGCCGTATAACCACATGGCATCTGGCCCCTGCACATGCTGCTTAAGCAGGGCCTCGATGGCACTAAAGCCACAGCTCACATGAATGCTGAGTACCAGCATACGGGGGTTTTCGGTATCCAGCTCAGCGCCGAGCTTTTCCAGCTCGGGCACTAGGTTTTCCGCCAGCGCCTCGGTGCCACTGCGGCTGTATATACGGATACAAAGGTTGCCGCTGCGCTCGACTAACTCAAAGGCATTATTGGGGGCGTCGACCTTGATCACATCACCGCTGGCAATACCTTTGATAAAGGCCGGGGATTTCACCAGCTGGCAACTGTCGTCTTCAAGGGTGCGTACCGGTATCCGCTCCAGTACCGGCTGGCCCTGGGCATCGTAGCCGGCCAGCAGTTCAATTACTTCTAAAGCTTGCATGCTATATCACTTTTGGCGCCCGTTACTTGATTAAGCCCCGGTTTAAGGGCTCGATGGATAATGGCAGAGACTGTACGGGCTGTTAAAATCGGCATTATATATTAATCCCCCCGAGGAGGTGTCACTGTGCACAAGGGAATATCACGACTGATTGCGTTACTGGCCATCACCACCGCGGTGGTCGGCTGCAGCACCAACCCGGTAACGGGCAAGAGCCAGCTAAACCTGATTTCTCCGGCCCAGGAAGTGGCCATTGGTGAAAAACAATACGGCCCCTCTAAACAGAGCCAGGGCGGTGAATACCAAGTAGACCCGGGCCTGAGCCGCTATGTCGACAGTGTTGGCCAAAAGCTGGCCAAACTCAGCGACCGCCCAGACCTACCCTATGAGTTTGTGGTTCTTAACAACGATGTGCCCAATGCCTGGGCCCTGCCGGGGGGTAAAATTGCCTTTAACCGTGGCCTGTTGGTACACCTTGAAGACGAGGCCCAACTGGCCGCCGTGCTCGGCCACGAAATTGTTCACGCCGCCGCCAGCCACAGCGCCCAACAAATGAGCCAGCAGCAACTGCTGGGCATTGGCACCACCCTGGCCGCTGCCGCCACCCGCCAGAGTCAGTACGGCGGTTTAATCCAGCAGGGGCTGGGGCTCGGCTCGGCAGCCTTCCAGGCCCGCTATGGCCGTGGCCAAGAACTGGAGGCCGACGCCTATGGCATGGAGTATATGGTCGCCGCCGGCTACGACCCTCAGGGCGCGGTAGAGCTTCAACAGACCTTTGTAAAACTCTCCAAGGGCCGCCAGAGTAACTTTTTGCAAAACCTGTTTGCCAGCCACCCCCCCTCACAGGAGCGGGTAGATGCCAACCGCAAACGCGCCGCCACCATGCCCAAGGGCAAGCGCAACAAGGCCGCCTTCGAGCGGGCCATGGGCCAACTGCGCAAAGATGCACCAGCCTACGAGCTGCACCAAAAAGCCATTGCGGCGGCCAATAAAAAACAGTTTGACCAATCTTTAAAACTGACCGAACAGGCAATTCGCAAACAACCCAAAGAGGCCATGTTCTGGGATACCAAGGGCAAGCTGTTGCAGCACCAAAAGCAAAACCGCGACGCCCTTAAAGCCTTTAGCCGCTCGATCGATATTAACCCCAACTACTTCAGCCCCTACCTGGGCCGGGGCCTGGTGTACAAGGCGCTAAACCAGCATGACAAATCCAAGCTGGATTTTGAAACCAGCGTTGCCATGCTGCCGACCCAGTTGGGTACCTTTCACTTGGGCGAATACGAAGTCCAGGCGGGCAATAAACGCAAAGCCTACGCCTACTACCAATCCGCCGCCCGCGGCGGTGGCAAACTCGGCCAGCTGGCACAAAAGCGCATGCAACAACTCAACCCACAACCCCAACAACAAAGGCAGTATCGTTAACTTAAAAACGGAGCTGAGCGAACAACGGCAACAAAACCCAGCTTGAGGGGTAGGGGTTTGCTTCTGGGGGCTTGGGAGACAGGACGTCGGACGAGAGCTCCATGGATGGACTCGTGCGTCCCCCAGAAGCAAACCCCCACCCCAAGGCTCGACAACGAAGGCAAAAAGACCTTACTGAATTCCCCTTTCAGTCAACAGATAAGTAGCAAAGCTACCCAGCCAATGGCTGCCCATATAGTGTAAGTCACCCATCACCACCGGCACACTAGCGTCACGATGCGCCTTGGCTGCAGCCAAAACGGCCGCCCGCCGCTTATCCTTCACATGCAGGGCCGAGGCGATCCCCTCCAACATCCACGCACGGCTTAAATTCAAACCATCCAAATGCGCCAACTTACCATCACTGCGATCGGTCACCCGCGCTACCGGCAACCAATCCTCACGGCCGTTACCGGGAATAGTGGGTAAAAACTTAGCCAGCCACTTGGCATACTCAGGTCGGGGCAATAGGCGCCGCATTAAATCCGCCTCGGCCAAACAGGGCGATAAAAAGTCCTGGCCCGAGGGCTCATAAGCGATCGGACAATTGCGATCGCTGCGGTAGTATTGATTGATACGCTCGCGCAACAAGGTTTGAAAAACCTTATCGCCTTTAACGTCGGCCCAATCCCACATTAAGCCAAAGGCAAAAGCGGTTTGACTGTGTTCACCGGTGCGAATGGGGTAGGCCAGCTTGGGTAACCAAGCGCTGATATTGGCGACTATTTTGTCTTCCAAGGGCTGCAGGGTTTGCTGCCACTGCTCGGCCTCGGGCGCAGACCACTGGCGCAGCTCGGTGGTCAGCTGTAAAAACCAGGCCAAACCATAGGGCCGCTCAAAGCTGGTGCCGCTTTTGGGGCGATTAAAATAGGCCAGCTCGCCGTTGATATTATCGGCGCTAAAGCTCTGTTGCAGCTGGCTGATAATGGCATCGCGGCCCTGTATCTCGGTTTTGTGCAATAAACGCAGCAGTAGCCAGTGGCCATGTACCGAAGAGTGCCAATCGAGACAGCCGTAAAAGGCCGGGTAAAGTTGCTTGGGTGAGCGCACATCCTGCTCGCCCAATAAATAGTGCTTAATACTGTTGGGGTATTGCTGATGAATACAGCCCGAGGCCAAGGCCGCCATGGCCTCGCTTTGCTCGGGGCTGATCGTTGCCGGCTTGTCGGCGCCAAAGGTGAGGCTACTGACACTAAAGACAGTGGCGGCGAGAAGGGTTTTAAACATCTTGTGGCCTCTAGCAGGGTAATTTAGGCGCTAGGATACCACTGAACAAGGCCTCTAATGAGGCCTTTTTGCTCGGGATTACGACTCAATTAAGCGTCTTTAATCTGCCGTTCCATTTCTTTCACGCTGGTGTGGCGCACATCCAAACCCTTCACCAGATAGACGATCTGCTCGGCGATATTGCGGGCGTGGTCGCCGATACGCTCAAGCGAGCGCAGCGCCCAGATAATGTTCATTACCCGGCCGATTGAGCGGGGGTCTTCCATCATATAAGTTACCAGCTCGCGCATGGCCGACTTGTACTCGCGGTCTACCGCTTTATCATCCCGGGCCACTTTAACGGCGGCCTCAACATCAAAGCGGGCAAAGGCATCCAGGGTAGTGTTGACCATTTTTTCAACGATATCACCGATATGGCGCAGCTCCATATAACCGTGCGGGGCCTGGCCCTCTTCGGATAGGGCGATGGCCATTTTGGCGATTTTTTGGGCTTCATCACCCATGCGCTCTAGGTCGCGAACCGCTTTGGACACGGCCAATACCATGCGCAGATCGGTGGCGGCGGGCTGGCGACGGGCCAATACCTGGGTGCAGTTTTCATCCAGGTTAACTTCGCGCTCGTCGATCTCATCTTCGGTGACAATCACTTTTTCGGCCAGTTCGCTGTCGGCTTCTTCGATGGCGCTAACCGCATCAACGATTTGCTGTAATACCACACCACCCATTTCCAGGAACTGGGTTTTTAATTCTTCCAGGTCATTATTAAACTGACCAGAAATGTGCTGATCCAGATTTAGGTTATCCATTATCTATTCCTCAATCTTGTTGTCGCCAGCTATTAACCGAAACGACCGGTAATGTAAGCTTCGGTGAGTTCGTGTTCTGGGTTGGTAAAGACCTTCTCAGTATCGTTCACTTCGATCAGTTTGCCCAGGTGGAAGTAGGCGGTACGGTTAGACACGCGGGCCGCCTGCTGCATAGAGTGGGTGACGATGGCGATGGTAAAGTTCTCACTCAGCTCGGCGATCAGCTCTTCGATTTTAGCGGTGGCGATTGGGTCCAGAGCCGAGCAGGGCTCATCCATCAAAATCACCTCGGGGCTAACGGCGATGGTGCGGGCAATGCACAGACGCTGCTGCTGACCACCGGAGAGGCCAGTACCCGGGGATTGTAAGCGATCTTTAACTTCGTCCCAGAGACTGGCCTTGCGCAGGCTGGTCTCGACGATCTCGTCCAGCTCAGCTTTGCGGTTGGTGAGGCCGTGGATACGCGGGCCGTAGGCCACATTGTCGTAAATAGACTTGGGGAAGGGATTGGGCTTTTGGAATACCATGCCGACCCGGGCGCGCAACGGTACTACGTCCAATTTGGGGTCGTAGATATCCTGGCCTTCGAGCTTTAAAGAGCCCTCGACTCGGCAGATATCAATGGTGTCGTTCATGCGGTTTAAACAGCGCAGAAAGGTCGACTTACCGCAACCGGAGGGGCCGATCATGGCCACCACTTCGTTTTTACCGATATCCAGGCCCACATCAAAGATGGCCTGCTTGTCACCGTAATAGACCTGCACATCGCGCATGGCCATTTTGGCGTTTTCGCAAAAAGGGGAGCCCACGGTTTCGTGAATATCATCCACGTTGGGCTGTGCAACTACATCATTCATGATTTCTACTTTTTCGCCGGTGGCGTTTTCAATATTTGCTGTGGCTTCCATTGTATCACCTGTATTCTGTGTCGGGCCGCTGGCTTACCAGCGACGCTCCAGACGTTTACGCAACCAAACTGCCAGGGCATTCATAACAATCAAGAAACCGAGCAGTACCATAATAGCAGCCGAGGTTCGCTCCACAAAGGCGCGTTCTGGGCTGTCTGACCACAAGAAAATCTGTACCGGCAAGACCGTGGCTGGGTCGGTGACGCCGCCGGGAACATCCACAATAAAGGCCACCATGCCAATCATCAGCAGGGGCGCAGTTTCACCCAGTGCCTGGGCCAGGCCAATAATGGCACCGGTTAACATACCGGGCATGGCCAGCGGCAACACATGGTGCAAAATCATCTGCATTTTTGAGGCGCCAATACCCAGCGCCGCCTCGCGGATTGAAGGCGGAACCGCCTTAATGGCCGCGCGGCTGGAGATAATAATAGTAGGCAGGGTCATCAGGGTCAGCACCATGCCGCCCACTAAAGGCAGCGAGCGGGGCATACCAAACATACCGATAAAGATTGCCACACCCAATAGGCCAAAGATAATAGAAGGCACGGCGGCGAGGTTGTTGATGTTTACCTCGATCAGATCCGTCCATTTGTTCTTGGGGGCGTACTCTTCCAAGTAAACTGCAGCGGCCACACCAATCGGAAAGGACAGCAACAGAGTCACCAGCATGGTAAACAGCGAGCCCATGATGGCGCCACGAATACCGGCCTGCTCTGGCTCGCGCGAGTCACCGTTTTGGAAAAATACAGTATTAAAGCGGCTCTCGACTTGGTCGGCCTCGATCAGGCTGGCGATCCAGCCCTGCTGCATTTCGTCGGTGCGACCGGTAAAGACCTTACCGTCTTTGCTGTAAGACTTGATGTAAGTATCAACATCATCGTCGGCCATAAACCACAGAGACTGGGTGGTACCCAAAATTTCTGGGTCGGCCTCCATCTGTTTGCGCAGATCAAAGCCACTGCCGTTGCTGACCAGGGCGTATAGCTTGCGCTTATCGCGGCGGCCAGTAACTTCTGGGAAGCGCTCGCGCAGGGATCTTTTAATAACGCCCATATAGTTGGCCATGGCCACTTGGTTGGGGTCATTAATATCGCTGATACCCAGGGTATCTGCATCCAGTTGCACTTCCAGTTGAATGTAGTTTTGAACAAAGGCGGTATAGCCCTTGCCGATAATATCGGTAAACAAAAATACCAAGCAGATCAGGCCAAACAGGATTGAGGCAATTCCGTAGCCGCGAAAGCGCTTTTCCGCCCGATAGCGCTTGGCCAAGTTTTTATTTACCAAATCAATGGTGCTTGGCTTATTACTTGATTGCGTGTTTGAGCTCATGTTTTTCACTCTATTTAAAACCGGTTCGTTAGGCGAAGCTTAGTCGTACTGCTCGCGGTATTTTTTCACAACGTGCAGGGCGATAAAGTTCAGGCCCAGGGTAACGATAAACAACATCAGGCCAAGGGCGAAGGCCGCCAGGGTTTTGGGGCTATCGAACTCTTGGTCGCCGACCAGCAGGGTTACGATTTGAACCGTTACCGTTGTTACCGGCTCCAGCGGGTTAGCGGTTAGGTTGGCCGCCAAGCTCGCCGCCATTACCACGATCATGGTTTCGCCGATGGCGCGGGAAACAGCCAGCAAAATACCGCCGACAATACCGGGCAATGCAGCGGGGATAACCACCTGGCGAATAGTCTCAGACTGGGTTGAACCCAAACCCAGAGAACCGTCGCGCAGCGACTGAGGCACGGCGTTGATCACATCGTCTGACAGTGAAGACACAAACGGGATAATCATAATACCCATGACCAAGCCTGCGGCCAGGGCACTCTCGGAAGAAACGCTCAACCCCATTGAGGTGCCGGTGTCGCGGATCATCGGCGCAACAGTAAGTGCGGCGAAGAAACCGTAAACCACGGTGGGAATACCGGCCAAAATTTCCAGCGCCGGCTTAACAACGCCGCGCACTTTGCTGTTGGCGTATTCGGACAGATAAATAGCCGACATTAAACCAGCGGGCACCGCCACTATCATGGCAATAAATGAGATCAGCAAAGTACCGACAAATAATGGAATCGCACCAAAGGCGCCGGAACCACCCACCTGATCTTCGCGGATTGCCATCTGCGGGCTCCAGGCGGTACCGAAAACAAAATCGGTAATGGGGATCATGCTGAAAAAGCGGATCGACTCGAACAGTACCGACAAAACAATACCGACGGTGGTCAAAATCGCCAGGCAGGAACAGGCCAATAGAATAAATTTGAAAGCGCCCTCTACCTGATTGCGCGCTTTTAAATCTGGCTGAATTCTGCTCCAACCCCAAAAGCCGGCCAGTGCGGCAATCAGCAATGCCAAGCCAGTCAGTGCGGTGTTGCTAGTACCACGCAGCTGATTCAAAGTATTGATGGCTTCTAACTCATAGGGCGCAGCACCGGCGGTCATGCCGGTCAACGCCATATTTTCAATGGTGTTAACCTTAAGGCCAAGTTCGGCCGGTGCCAGTGCGCGAATATCTGCAGGCAGCGACTGAATCAGTAGTTGTTGGATAATGACACTGTCAAACACCAACCACAGGGACAGCACTATCAGGCTTGGAATACCGCACCACAACAGGGTGAGCATACCGTAGTAAGAGGGCAGGGAATTGAGCCTGCGCACACCACCGGCGGCTTGGGCCTGAGCCAGAGAACGACCCCGGCCCAAGAAAAATGCCGCCGCCATCAAGATGACTAAAAAGGCAAATAGTGTTGAGGTTTCCATATCACGATATCTCTGCAATCGTTGATCTGGGCACCTTTAGGTTTATGCTCTACAAAGTTAAAACACAAACTTAAAAGTACCCCAAGGTTTGGCTCTGTAGTGACTAGCTATAGTTCTTATAACCACTGACAGAGTGTAAAACGTGAATAGCCCAGCGAGTGCTGGGCTATTCTAGTCGCTAGAAAAGTCCGGCTCTTATAAGCTCAGGTTTTTCAGGCCTTTAACATCGGCAGCAACCTGAGCACGCTTGGCGTCGCCCAGAGGGATCATGCCTTTTTCAGTCAGGTAGCCTTCGGGGCCGAACGCTTTCTCGCTGGTGAACTCGGCCAGGTACTCGGTGATACCGGGAGTTACGCCAATGTGAGCCTTCTTAACGTAGAAGTACAGAGGACGAGAAACGGGGTAAGAACCGTCGGCAATAGAGTCAAAGGTAGGCTCTTGACCGTCGATCAGAGAACCTTGTACTTTGTCGGCGTTCTGATCCAGGAAAGAGAAGCCGAATACACCCAGAGCGGCGGGGTTAGCGTTCAGCTTCTGTACGATCAGGTTGTCGTTCTCGCCAGCTTCAACATAAGGGCCGTCTTCACGAACAGTGTGGCAAATACCTTTGTACTTCTTCTTCAAAGACTTGGACAACTTCTTGTCGCCAGCTTTCTTGGCTTTCTTAGACTGACTCTTGATGTCTTTGATCCAGCCGAAAGACTTACAACCACCTTCCAGGGCCAACTCAGCGAAGGCGTCGCGGGTACCGGAAGTGGGTGGGGGGCCAAGCACTTCGATCTTAGTGGCAGGCAAAGCTGGGTTTACATCTTTCCAAGTCTTGTAAGGGTTGGGGACCAGCTCTTCTTTACCATTGGGGTTTGGCACGTCTTTGGCCAGGGCCAGGAAGATGTCGCGGCGAGACAGGGTAATCTGCTCAGACTTTTTAGAGTTAGCCAGAACGATACCGTCGTAACCGATCAACACTTCGACAATGTCGTTAACGCCGTTCTTGGCGCAACGGTCAACTTCAGAGGCCTTGATGCGACGAGAAGCGTTAGTTACGTCTGGGTGCTCTTGACCAACACCGTTACAGAACAGCTTCAGACCGCCGCCAGAACCGGTAGATTCAACGTTAGGGGTCTTGAAGTTAGTACCTTTACCGAAACGCTCAGCAACAACGGTAGCGAAGGGGTATACAGTAGAAGAACCGACAACGGTGATGTAGTCGCGGGCTGCGGAAGCAACCTGGGTACCGGCCAGAGTGGCGGCAGCCAGAGCTGCAGTTAAGAGAGTCTTTTTCACGTTATCCTCCTGGGGAAGCGTGGTTTTTCTTGTCGAAAAGCGCTGTTCTCGAGTGTGATCGCGCGGTTAAATGAACCGGCTGCCAGAGCCAAATGTTCAATCGTTAGCGATACTAGAATTAGCGGGTGACAACTATATGAATGAAAAATGACAATAATGTTACAGCCGAGCAATATTTAACCAGACAAAAGAACTAAATAAGCGCCCTAGGGTATCTCTGAATAACTCGGGCAACACCATTAGCACTACGAGGGCCCACACAATGGTGGTTATAATGGGCGCCTGTGAAAATATAACAACAACAAGGTCTTACCTATGCCATCGCCTATACAGGCCAGTGCCTATCTGGCCGATCTCATGGATGCCTTCTCCGAGGCCCTGGGCAAGCTGGTTTCCTGGCTCACTATCTTTATGGTTGTCGCCACCTGCATCGTCGTCGTACTGCGCTATCTATTGAATATTGGTGCCACCGCCCTGCAGGACAGTGTCACCTATATGCACGCCACGGTATTCCTGCTGGGGGCCGCCTACACCCTCAATAAGGGTGGCCAGGTGCGGGTAGACGTGTTTTACCGCAACTTTAACCTGCGCCAAAAAGCCTGGATCGATGCAATTGGCAGCGTATTGTTCCTACTGCCCCTGTGCGGCCTGATCTTTTTTACCAGCCTCGACTATGTGGCCAACTCTTGGGCAGTAAAAGAGACCGCCCGCGACACCAATGGCCTGCCCTATGTCTACCTTTTAAAAACCCTGTTGCCCCTGGCCGCCTTTACCCTGGCACTGCAAGCCATTGGCGAGACCTGCCACGCCCTGGCCACCCTGATGAGCCCGGCACACCAAACCCATACCGGCAAACACCAAGGCGGCCGGCACCACGGGGAGTACTACCATGATTGAGTTACTGCCCCTATTGATGTTTGCCGCCGTCTGCCTGGCGCTGATGGCGGGCTATCCGGTTGCCTTTACCCTGGCCGGTGTGGCCCTGATTTTTGCCGCCGGCGGCATTTTAACGGGCCATTTTGATGCCAACTTACTGCTGACCATACCCGACCGCCTGTTTGGCACCATGAGCAATACCACCCTGATCGCGGTGCCGCTGTTTGTGCTGATGGGGGTAATGCTAGAGAAATCCCGCCTGGCCGAAGAGCTGCTGGAGAATATGGCCAAGCTCAGCGGCAGCCTGCCCGGTGGCCTGGGCATTGCGGTGGTGATTGTGGGCATGCTGCTGGCCGCCAGTACCGGTATTGTTGGCGCCACCGTGGTCACCATGGGCCTGATGAGCCTGCCCACCATGTTAAAGCGCGGCTACCAACCAAGCTTTGCCACCGGCACCATCTGCGCCACCGGCACCCTGGGGCAGATTATTCCACCCTCGATTGCCCTGGTACTGCTCGGCGATACCCTCTCTACCGCCTACCAAAAGGCCCAGCTCAACGCCGGCATCTTTAGCCCCAAGCCGGTATCCGTGGGCGATCTATTTGTCGGCGCCCTGATTCCAGGGCTGCTGTTGGTGCTGATGTACCTGGCCTATGTGTTTGCCACCGCCAAGCTGAAGCCCAGTGCCGCACCAGCTATAAAAGAGCACCAATACATCAACCGCTTGCAGGTGCTTACTAGCTTGGCGCCGCCTATATTACTTATTGTTCTGGTATTGGGCTCTATTATCTCTGGGGCGGCCACCCCGACCGAGGCGGCCGGCGTTGGTGCCCTGGGCGCCACCTTGCTGGCCCTGGCCAAGGGCCAGCTCAACTGGCGCAAAATGGCCGAGGTCACCCAATCCACCACCCAAGTGACCGCCATGGTGTTTACCATTTTGATTGGGGCCTCGGTGTTTTCACTGGTGTTTAGGGGCTTTGGCGGCGAGGAAATGATCGAGCATCTATTCGCCCAGCTCGGTGGCGATGTAGCCATTGCAGTACTGATTGTGATGGTGGTGATCTTTTTGCTCGGTTTTATCTTGGACTTTATCGAGATCACCTTTGTGGTAGTACCCATTGTCGGGCCGGTGCTACTGGCGATGGGGGTCGACCCGGTCTGGCTGGGCATTATGATCGCCATTAACCTGCAAACCTCGTTCTTAACCCCGCCATTTGGCTTTGCACTGTTCTATTTGCGCGGTGTGGCGCCTGAATCAGTCAAAACTGGCGAAATTTACCGTGGCGTAGTGCCATATATTGTGCTGCAATTGCTATTGCTGTTGGCCCTGGCCCTATGGCCCGAGCTGGCCACCTGGCTGCCCACGCAAATGGGCAATAAATAGCCACACAACAAACACAATATACGCATTACTTTTAAAAGGTTTACCACAGCGATGAGCGCCCACGACGAAGACCCCACACCCACCGGCAAGCTGACCCTGCAGACGCTGACCATGCCGGCGGCCACCAACCCCAATGGCGATGTCTTCGCCGGTTGGCTGATGTCGCAGATGGATCTGGCCGGCGCCATCCTCGCCCAGCAGATCGCCAAGGGTCGCTGCACCACCGTGGCGGTCGGCAGCATGGCGTTTTTGCGCCCGGTGCCCGTGGGCGCCACCGTCAGCTGCTACTCCGAGGCCCTAGAGGTCGGCCGCTCCTCCATTCGCACCTTGGTGGATGTTTGGTTGACCGATGTCGAAAGTGGCGAGACCAGCAAAGTCACCGAGGGTGAGTTTGTGTATGTGGCCATTGATGATAAAGGGCGCACGCGGCCTATTTAGGGGGGCTCCGATCGAGCCTTGAGCGGGGGACTTGCTTTTGGGGGACGCATAAACCCATCCCTGGGGCTCTCGTCCGCCATGGATTCGCGCCATCCAGGCGCTCAGCCTTCGGCCAAGCCTAAATTCGCTCCAGGCGAATTGATCATGGCTCCCAAGCCCCCAAAAGCAAGTCCCCCACTCAAGGCTCTGTTTTGTTCCCGCCGCTAGTTCAATAAAGGCTGATCACTATCATTCCCGCGCCTGGTAATAGGCCTGTTCGGAAATCGCGTGATAGCTGGCGGCCTTATCGGCAAAGGCCCGGTACTGGGTGTAAACCTTGTTAAAAAACGGATCTTTTGCGGCGAACTCCCCATACATGGCATCGGCGTGTTTACGCAGCTCGGCCAGTACTGAGTTGGGCAACCGCTTTAACACCACCCCATGCTCTTCCACCAGGGTTTTTAAGGCATCGTTATTGCGCGCGGTGTATTCATCCAGCATATCTTGGTTAACCGCACGGGCGGCGGTGCTAACAATGGTTTGCAGATCTTTGGGCAGGGCGTCAAAGGCCTGCTTATTGACCAGCAGCTCCAGGGTTGGGCCAGGCTCGTGCCAGCCGGGGTAATAGTAATATTTGGCCACCTGATAAAAGCCCAGGGCCAAATCATTATAGGGGCCAACCCACTCGGTGGCATCGATCACCCCGGTTTGCAAAGAGGTGTACAGCTCGCCACCGGGAATATTCACCGCCTCGCCCCCGGCGCGGTTCCAGACCTCACCGGCCAGGCCGGGAATACGCATCTTGGTGCCCTGGATATCGTCGATGCTGTTGATTTCTTTGTTAAACCAACCGGCCATCTGCACCCCGGTATTACCGGCGGGGAAGGGAATCAGATTAAAGGGGGCATAGGCTTCCCGGTACAGCTCCAGGCCGCCGCCATAGAACATCCAGCCATTCATTTCCTGGGCGTTCATGCCAAACGGCACCGCGGTAAAGAAGGGCGCGGCGGGAATCTTGCCCTTCCAGTAATAAGCGGCCCCGTGGCCCATCTCGACACTGCCGGAGGAGACCGCATCAAATACCCCCAGTGCCGGCACCAGGTCGCCGGCGCCGTAGACCTTGATCTGCAGCCGACCGCCGCTGGATTCACTGACGATGCGGGCGAAGTTTTCGGGCGCCAAGCCCAGCCCCGGCAGGCCCTTGGGCCAGGTGGTAACCATACGCCACTGATAGCGCTGCTGCTCATTGGCCGCCATCTTTTCCACCCTGGCCTGCTGGCCCCGATTGACCACCAATTGACTCACCGCTAATACCAGCGCCGCCAGCAGCAGGATAATAATGAGGGGGTACCAGTTAACTCGTGTACTCATGGGGCCTTGCCTTTATCGTTATGCTTATTGCGTTAGGCCGTAGATTAAAGGATTCGGCCCCCGGGCGCCATACGAGTAACAGCTTAGCCAGCACGCAGCTCACACCCTTGCTCTAGGGACAGGATGTAAGCTCTATGCTATGGTGCAGAAACCTATCCACGAGAGCAGATTGCCATGTCTAATTCAGTAGAGCTCGACAAAGAGCTAGAAGGCCGGCTTCAACACTTGGCCTCTATTCAAGACAGCACGCCAGGCCGAATCATGCACAAGGCAATTCGGGAATATTTGGATCGCGAAGAGGCAAAGCATAAATTTCTGCAGGAGGCTATCGAATCAAAGGCGGCTTTTGAGGAAAATGGCCGTCACCTAACGGGCACAGAGATAAAAGACTGGCTTGCAAGCTGGGGCACAGACAAGGAAACTGAGATGCCCAAATGCCACGACTGATTATTACTGAAAGAGCTGCTGAGGGACTAGCCAAGTGTCAGCGGTATCTAAGAAGCAAAAACCCGTCGGCGATGGCAAGAGCAGCCAATATCATATCCGAACACTTCTCCCTTCTAGCAACAAACCCCAGCATAGGCAATCCACACAGCACCCGACCAGAGTTCAAAGAGCTAATTATCCCTTTTGGCAAAGCCGGCTATATCGCTCTCTACCAGATTGAGGGCGACCTTGTTTATATTTTGGCTTTTAGGCACCAAAGAGAAGCCGGCTATTAGGCTAGGGCAGCAAATGATCTTGGATGATCATTTGCTGCCAGTAGCTTAATAGTTAATAGCCCGGGGCAGGTCTTTGGCCTGGGCGACCCAATCGGTGACCTGGCTGGCAGAGGGCACTTGGCGCACCAGTTTGCGCTCTTCGTTGACCTCGGCCATTTTGGCGGCCAGGTTTTCGGCATTTCGCTGGGCCAGCTCGGGCACCGTGTCCACACCGGCAAATTCGAGTAAATCGGCATACTGGGTGCTAACGCCCTTAATTCGAGCCAGGTCGGCGCGGTTGGCCCAACCCAAAATGCGTTTCTCACTGATATCCGCAGCTTCGGCCAGGGCCTTGCGGTCTTTCTTTTCAGCACATTTAACCAGCAAGTCTTCCAGCGATGTTACACCAGCCGCTTCCAGCTTGCCTGCGTACGCCTCTCCAATACCTTCGATATCTGACAATTTTGACATGGTTCGCTCCATCTAGCGCTTGTTGAATTACAGTGGTGGGCCTAACTATCTACCGAATTAGCTAAGGTGACAAGACCCCAAATTGATGTTGGTCATATTAACGCCAATGATTGCATTGGCGAGTAGCCATAAGGTGTCGCCGGCAGTCTGAATTAATCCTGAACTGGGTCAAATTATTTCCTTTGCCCACAGCCGCGCTTTGTTTTAAGTTATGGCTTTTATCATGGGGCTGGCCGCCCTCTGTAAGCCAAGCCCCAAAGAGGCTGGCAATGCAACGTGCAATAAAGGAATAGCAACATGAGTGAACCCAAGATACTCATTGGCGGCAGTGATTGCGGCCAGCTTAGTATCAACCCACGCTACGCCAATCGCCACGGCCTTATCGCTGGCGCCACCGGCAGCGGCAAAACCGTTACCCTACAAATTCTCGCCGAGGGCTTTAGCAAGCTCGGCGTGCCGGTGTTTCTGGCCGATGTAAAAGGCGACCTGGCCGGCCTGGGCCGCCCCGGCAAGCCCCATCCAAAGGTTCAAGAACGCATCGATAAGATCCAAATTGAGGGCTACCAGCAGCAGGGCTACCCGGTAAACCTGTGGGATGTATTTGGCGAGCAGGGCACCCCGGTGCGGGCGACTATCTCGGAGATGGGCCCAAATCTGCTGTCCCAGCTGCTGGATTTAAATGAGACCCAAGAGAGTGTACTGACCCTTGCCTTTGAGTTTGCCGACGATGAAGGCTTGCTACTGGTCGACCTAGCAGACTTGCGCGCGGTACTGGGCCACCTAGCCGAGCACAGCCGCGATATGGATGTGGGCCTGAAGGTATCCAAAGCCTCGGTCAACGCCATATTACGCCGTCTAATTATGATCGAACGCGAGGGTGGCGACCTGTTCTTCGGTGAGCCGGCCCTGCGCTTAGAAGATTTTATTGGCCACGACCGCCGCGGCGACGGGGTAATCAATGTACTGGCCGCGGATAAGCTAATTCGCAACCCGCGCCTGTACGCCACCTTTTTGCTGTGGCTGCTGTCGGAGTTATTTGAAAACCTGCCCGAAGTAGGCGACCCAGATAAGCCCGAACTGGTGTTCTTTTTTGATGAAGCCCACCTATTGTTTAAAAACGCCAGCCGCACCTTGACCGAAAAGATAGAGCAGGTGGCGCGGCTGATTCGCTCTAAAGGCGTAGGCATTTATTTTGTCAGCCAAAGCCCCGCGGATATTCCTGAAAATATCCTAGGCCAACTCGGCAACCGCATTCAGCACACATTGCGCGCCTATACCCCCAAAGATCAAAAAGCGGTAAAAGCAGCGGCCCAATCCATGCGCCCCAACCCCAATTTTAATAGCGCCGAGCTGATTCCTCAGCTGGGAATCGGCGAAGCTGTGGTTTCAGTGCTGGAGGAGGACGGCGTACCCAGTGTAGCCCAGCGGGTGCTGGTACGTCCGCCAGAATCGCGCATGGGGCCGCTGGACGAGGCCGAACGCCAGCAACTTATCAACGCCAACCCCTTCCAGCGCCAGTATGAAAAAGCCATCGACCCAGATTCCGCCCGAGAAATGCTGCAACGCCGAGCCGAGCAGGCCGCCAAGGAAGAGGAGCTAGAAGCCGAACGCAAACCCGCCCCCAAAGTCCGGCGCAGCAATCGCCAATCGGTGGGTGAGGCATTTGTCAAAAGTGTGGTGCGCAGCCTGGGCAGTGGCCTGGGCCGCAAATTAGTAAGAGGTATCTTAGGCTCTCTGCTGAAATAGCTGGCAGGGATAATTAACATTTGCCGCCCCGGCAAATAACACAGACTTTAGTCTGTATTTAAACAGCGATAAAGGTGCAAACTATGGGACTTTTTGATTTTGCCAGTGACTTAGGTAAAAAACTTTTCGGCAGTGAGGACGAAGCCGGCGATAAACTAAAAGAGCATGTGGAGAGCGATAACCCGGGTGTTAAAGACTTAACTGTAGACGTTAAAGACGGCGTGGCCAAAGTCTCCGGTGAAGCCGAATCGCCCAGCGCCTTTGAGAAAGCCATTTTAATGGTGGGCAATGCTCTGGGCATTAGCTCGGTACAAGCGGAGGAGATGACCGTACAAGGTGAGCCTGCGGTTGAGCCCGCCGCCGAGGAAGTACAGTACTATGTGGTACAGCCCGGCGACTCACTGTGGAAAATTGCCGCCGACTTCTATGGCAACGGTGCCAAGTACCAAGCCATCTTTGAGGCCAACCGCGAGGTGATCAAGGACCCCGACCTGATCTACCCGGGCCAGAAGATCCGTATCCCCAAGCAGGACTAAGGGTAAAATCATTCACCGCGCGGGCCCTCAAGTAGGGGCTCATTAATCAAAGCTTCATAAGGAGGTCTTATCATGGACATCAATAGTATTTTGCAGCTGGGTGCCCAGCTGTTTCAGAGCAAAATGGCCGGCCAAGGTCAGCAACTCGACCTAGGTGATATTGTGCCGGCGCTGTCAGGTTTGTTATCCAATAGCCAAGGCCAACTGGATATTGGCTCCCTGGTTTCCGGTATGGATGGTGGCGATTTGTTAAATATCGCACAATCTTGGCTAGGAAATGGCTCAAATCAAGGTATTTCCTCAAATCAGTTGACCCAGGTTTTAGGACAAAATAGAATCAGCGACTTCGCTTCTCAGTTGTCCTTAAATGAGGATCAAGCCTTAACTGGGTTGCAGGAAGCCATCCCTTCAATGGTGGATAAATCCTCCAGCGATGGCAACCTACTGGATATGGTCGGAGGCGTTTCTGGCGCACTCGATTTGGCAGGCAAGCTGTTTGGCCGTTAAGCATTAATGGCGGCAGGCACAGCCTGGCAAAAAAACAAGAACACAACTGCTTAAGCACGGGCCTCTGGCCCGTTTTTTTTGCAAGGAAAAAGCGCTGGCACGGGCTCGTGCCAGCTAA
>JAOXRV010000115.1 GCA_025800435.1 Cellvibrionaceae bacterium
CTAGCTGCTGAGCACTAACAATAGCTCTTTCTGCTTGTACAGTCTTAGGACTCATCTAGTTGTAGAGTCTTGTGGTGGGTAAGGGGTTCTGGGGGCTTGGGAGCCAGGGATGGCGGACGAGAGCCCCAGGGATGGGTTTATGCGTCCCCCAGAACCCCTTACCCACCACAAGACTCGGGGTCAAAGCCACTATTTATCCAAGCAACATGCAAGGAACTTGAAATAACTCAGCTTTGAGATAATAAAGAAGAGGCGCACACAATTTTGAGTTCAGTGCTAGCATTATTTTCCCCGGACAGCAGTGCGCGAACGCGGGGATGACGTAGCAGGGCCAATGTCGCAGTCAAACTTCCCCAGAGACATAAATGGCTTGGCGCTGAGTTAGCTAGCTACTAAATTATGACGAGTAATTTAAGTGGTTTAAAATTCCGTCCAGCTCGTCCAAGCTGGAATAGTTTAATACCAGCTTGCCCTTGCCTTTGGCGCCGTGTTGCACTTGCACCGGCACGCCGATTTTTTCCGATAATCCTTCCTGCAATTTTTTAATGTCCGGATCAATTTTTGCCTCGGGGCTAAATTTTTCCTCGCCGGCCGCTTGTTGTTGCAGGCGGCGTACCATGGCTTCGGTTTGGCGAACCGATAGACCCTTGGCTATAACCTGGCGCGCAGCGTCTTTTTGATCGGTGCTGGGCAGGGTCAGCAGGGCGCGGGCGTGTCCCATTTCAAGGTCGCCGTGCTCAAGCATTTTTTTCACCTCATCAGAGAGCGAAATTAAACGCAATAAATTGGTGACCGCCGTGCGCGATTTACCCACCGCTTGGGCCACTTCTTGTTGGGTTAATTCAAACTCATCTTGCAAACGCTTGAGCGCTATCGCTTCTTCTATCGGGTTTAAATCTTCGCGCTGAATATTTTCAATCAGCGCCATGGCGATAGCGGCTTCATCGGCCACTTCACGAATTACCGCGGGTATTTTTTCCAAACCGGCCAGCTGGGTGGCACGCCAGCGCCGTTCACCGGCAATAATTTCGTACTGTACTGGGTCTTTGGCACCGCTGATGGGGCGCACCACAATTGGCTGCATCACACCCTGAGCTTTGATCGATTCGGATAATTCTTCCAGCGCTTCTGGGTGCATATCCCGACGCGGCTGGTATTTACCGCGCTGAATAAACTCCACTGGAATTTCGGCCAGGGTGCCGTCGCGGCCCGGCTCGGGGGCGGTGGTTGCAGCTATGGCTTGGCTCGGGGTTTCTACCGGGGCGGCGGCGGCGCTATTGCCCGCACCGAGCAGTGCATCCAAACCTTTACCCAGACCTTTTCGTTTTGCTGCCATATCCGTTTCCGTTTTTTATTAATGGGCGCTGGCTTCAGCCAGGCCTTGTTGCTGTTCATTGCGTCGTATGACTTCGCCAGCTAAGGCCAAGTAGGCGATAGCACCTTTGGACTGGCGATCATAAACCAGTACCGGCTGGCCAAAGCTTGGGGCCTCGGCCAGGCGCACATTGCGCGGTACGCAGGTGCGGTAGAGTTTATCCCCAAAGTGGTCAGACAACTGGGCCGAGACATCGTTGGTTAAGCTGTTGCGCGGGTCATACATGGTGCGCAGCAAACCTTCGATCTGCAATTTGGGGTTAAGTGCCGCCTGAATTTGATTGATGGTATTAATCAGGGCCGATAGACCTTCCAGCGCGTAATACTCACACTGCATTGGAATAATCACACCGTGGCAGGCGGCCAGGGCGTTGAGGGTGAGCATGTTCAAGGACGGCGGGCAGTCGATCAGGATATAGTCAAACTCGCCAATCAAGGGGGTCAGCGCAGTTTCCAGGCGCCGCTCTTTGTTATCGAGGCTGAGCATTTCGACCTCGGCCGCGGTCAGGTCGCCATTGGCGGGCAGCACTTGGTAGCCACCCTCGGGGGATAACACACAGGTCTGGCGGGCCGTGGCCGCGCCCACCAGCACATCGTAAATCGACAGTTCTAATTCGTTTTTATTGATTCCCGAACCCATGGTGGCGTTGCCCTGGGGGTCTAGATCGACCAGCAGAACCCGCTTTTTGGTGGCCACCAGAGAGGCTGCCAAGTTGACACAGGTAGTGGTTTTGCCCACACCGCCTTTTTGGTTGGCAATGGCGTACATATGGCAGGGGCTGCTCAATGTGCTATTCCTTCTACTGTTGGCCCAGCAGGGGCAATCTTCCTACACCGGCGCGAGCTTAAGCAGGTGGCGCTGGCCGCTTTCGCCGGGAACCTTTAATTCATGGGAGCTAGCGACCATATAGCTTTTTTCCAGCGGCTTCAATTCATCTGTGGGATAAATTCCCTTCATTGCCCAAAAGTAGCCCCCAGGGGCCAGTAAATGGCGGCAGCCCCCAGTCATGTCTTCTAGGCTGGCAAAGGCCCGGCTGACCACCCCATCAAATAACTGCTCGGGCCGGTAGGCCTCCACCCGGCTGTGGTGAACACTGACATTGGCCAGCCCCAGCTCGGTTTTTACCTGGAACAAAAAGCGGGTCTTTTTGCCGTTGCTGTCGAGCAGGTGAATATCCCAATCGGGCCGGCAAATCGCCAGGGGTATACCGGGCAGACCACCTCCGGTGCCGACATCGATCAGGCGTTTGCCCTCGATCAGGGGCAAAATCGCCAGGCTATCGAGCAGGTGGCGGGACACCATCTGCTCGATCTCGCGGATAGCAGAGAGGTTATAGCTGCGGTTCCACTTATCAAACAGGGCCAAATAGGCGAGTAATTGCTCGATCTTGTGGTCATCCAGGGCAATATCTAACTGTTTAAGCCCGGCGCGCAGTTGTTGTTCCAAATTGTTCACAGTGTTAGGCCGGCTGCTTGCGCAGCAAGCCCTGCTTTTTTAGGTAGATCAGCAATAGGCTCACCGCCGCCGGGGTTACCCCAGG
>JAOXRV010000122.1 GCA_025800435.1 Cellvibrionaceae bacterium
CCAACGCACCGGGCCCAATCGCCTGGGCCACCTACGCTGGCCACCGCTATGCCCGCGAACTGGACGGCCCAGACATTGGCGATGCTTTGCCGTTTCGCCGTGAGATCACCGAACTTGCAATCGACTAGCACCCAGAGTTGGGGGCATTGCCCCCTAGCCCAAAACGGGTTTGCACCTGCTACCGGCTGTGAGGCGACACATAGTTTTGCCTTTTGCTTCAGAACCCTTCCTTTTCGGTGTTTCTCACAGCAGCTGCTTTCCCCCATATGTTTCGATTGATCTGCCATGTGGTGAACGCAGGATGGGGTGGCAATACTATTCGACAGGGGGGGCGGACCGCAAGCGTAGCCGAGGACACGGCCCTGTTTGGGCGGCGCACTCACCTTGACGGCCTAGAGCGTTTGGCTTGTTCAAACCCCGCTGGCCCACAAAGCAAAAACGGCGGGGCTATCAGCCCCACCACCATTTTGCTCATTCGGATTTAGAGATTAAAACTACAGAATGCGGGACAAACCGAGCTTTCGCCGCAATTGCTACAATGGCTGCTTTAGATTATGAGTGCCAATTGCTGGTCTGTACCAGTAAGGGCAAAATAGCATATGCTGATCGCGCCAATCTAGGCTCAGGCCTCATAACCAGTAGATGACGATAGCGGCGATTGCGATTGCTGACAGGAAAGCCTTCGGGCATCTGTCGTATCGCGTTGCAACTCGTCGCCAATCCTTGAGCCTGCCAAACATGATCTCAATGCGGTTGCGGCGTTTGTAGCGTCGCTTGTCGTATCGGATGGGCTTCTTTCGCTGCCTTCGGCCAGGGATGCCGGCCTTTATCCCTTTGTCTTGCAACGCTTCTCTGAACCAATCTGCATCGTAT
>JAOXRV010000272.1 GCA_025800435.1 Cellvibrionaceae bacterium
GCTGCTCTAAATTGAGACTGAGCTGGCCGATGGGCCGACCGCCGGGACGTTTGTAGATATGCAGGCTTAGGCCCTGGGGTTCGGGGTTTATCGCCATCGCCAGATGGGCCCCCAGGCTATTGGCTTGGGCCTGGGGTGGGCGAAATACAATGGCGGTGGCCGCGCCGGCGGCGGCGGCCAGTTTTAGGCGCTTGGCGATGGCGGTATTGAGCTTTTGTGGTCTGCGGGGGCTTGCTTGTGTGCCTTTCTGTGTGCCTTTCTGTGTTCCTTTCTGTGTGCCTTCCCATAGCAAGACCAGGGCACAGGCGCCGCTGTGTAAACATTGCTCGGCGGCCCACAGGCTCTCCTCCCAGCTGCGCTCACTCACCGTAAATTGCTGGGCTAGGGGTAGGCCCAGGCCGGCTAGGGCTTCGCCACTCGGCCCCCAGGGTGGGTTTACCCAGGCCAGTTGGCGCTGTGCTGGCCCCTGTTGCAGGCGGGCGCAAAGGTAGTGCTGCAGCCAGCGCAGCTCGCCCACACCGGCCTGGCTGTCGATTAAAAACAGCCCCTGGCTCGGCAAGCCGCCACCCAGGGCCTTATCCAGCGTGGCGTGGCCGCTGGAACAAGGGGTGGCGGTAGCCGCCGGGCGCGAGGCCCGCCAGATCAGCTGGCGCCGCTGGAGCTGGTTTAGGGTGTCGGGGGTGTTCATGGTTTATGCAAATAATAACTGTATATATATACAGTATATTGCTATTGGTGGTTAATGCAAGTTGAATTAAAAACCAGCTTTATGCACTATTTGTATAGCATGAATACCGTGTGACCATGCTATTATGATTCAATCTTTTCGAAATAAAGCAACGGCTGATATCTTTAATGGTATTGCCTCAAAGGCTGCGCGTAAGGCTTGCTCACAGTTACTTTGGCCAGTTGCTGCAAGGAAGCTAGACTTATTGGATGCTGTAGTCACTTTAGATGAGTTAAAGGTTCCGCCGGCAAATCGTTTAGAGGCCTTATCAGGGAAGCGCCGGGGCGAATACAGTATTCGCATCAATCAGCAGTACCGAATTTGCTTTAAATGGAGTGTGGCAGGGCTTTTTGAGGTTGAAGTAATAGATTATCACTAAGGGTGACATTATGGTTAGCATACCCACAAACCGGGCACCAACTCACCCGGGCGAAATCTTGCGAGAGGAATTTTTATTACCACTGCAAATCAGTCAGCGTGAGCTGGCCGATGGTATTCAGGTTCCTTATCAGCGGGTGAATGAATTGATTAACCAAAAGCGGGGAATCACCCCCAGCACTGCTTTACGCTTGGCAAAGTTTTTTAATATGTCGGCGGAGTTTTGGCTGAACCTGCAATTACGCTGGGATCTAGACCGAGCTCAGCAACAGGAAAAACGTGCGCTGAAATCCATACGCGAGTTTTCGGGCGCAAGAAAAAGGGCTTCATAGGGCCAGCTATCGCGTAGCTGGCCCTATGAAGCTTTACTGTTGGTTTTCTTTATCCCCAAACTCCCCATCAAACAGCGGGCTGGACAGGTAGCGCTCGCCGGAATCGGGCAGTACCACCACGATCACCTTATTGGCATTTTCGGGCTTGTCGGCCTGGCGCAGGGCCGCGGTAAGGGCGGCGCCACAGGAGATGCCGGCTAAAATGCCTTCTTCTTTCATCAGCCGGTGGGCATTGGCAAAGGCTTCTTCATTACTGACCTGCTCGACCACATCAATAAGATCCAGATCTAAATTGCCGGGAACAAAGCCGGCGCCAATACCCTGAATTTTATGGGGCGCTGGGCTGGGGTCTTGACCGGCCAGGGTCTGGCTGATCACCGGTGAACTTTCTGGCTCGACTGCTACGGTGGTAATGGCCTTGCCAGCAGTGTGCTTAATATAGCGGCTGATACCGGAGATAGTGCCGCCGGTGCCCACGCCAGCCACCAGCATATCCACCTTGCCCTGGGTGTCTTTCCAGATCTCGGGGCCGGTGGTTTTTTCGTGAATACGGGGGTTGGCCGGGTTTTGGAACTGTTGGGGCATCCAGGTGCTGTCTGGATTATCGCGGCAGATTTCTTCGGCTTTTTCGATCGCACCTTTCATGCCTTTGGCGCCGGGGGTCAGTTCAAGGTTGGCGCCGAGGGCCTTGATCAGCTGGCGTCGCTCTAGGCTCATGGTGTCGGGCATGGTTAGGGTTAGCGCATAACCGCGCGCGGCGCAGACAAAGGCCAGGGCAATACCCGTGTTGCCACTGGTTGGCTCAACCACGGTGATGCCGGGTTTGAGGATGCCGCGTTCTTCTGCATCCCAAATCATACTGGCGCCGATGCGGCATTTTACCGAGAAGGCCGGGTTGCGTGATTCCAACTTGGCGTAGACTTCTTTATCGGTAATTCGGCTGAGGCGAACCAATGGGGTATTGCCAATGGTTTGGGAGTTGTCACTAAAGGTGCTTTGCATTATCGGTATTCCGTTTTCTGGGCCTTAAGTTGAGGCTTGGGCCTCTGAAAGATGGGCCCATGGTGTAAGTGTAGATAACTTGGGTGAATTCAATCCAATTTCTTTGGTGGGCGCAAGCATTCTTGGGAAAATTGTTTATAAAACTTAGGCTTAACCTTATTCTCAATAGGAAGTATGTTGGCTGAGCTGCCAGTGTTGGTGAGGCTAAAATAATTGATTATTCATTAGGTAAACATTCAGAGCTGCCTTAATATTCAGAAACATAATATTGGTGGTTTTTTTAATTCCGATTCCCTATTTGTCTAGGGGCCATAACTCTTTAATACTAAAGATGCTACAGCGCAAACAAAACTACTGCACATATAATGATGATGAAGGAGTGCTGTTATGGCAATTTTGGAACATACCCTCGGTATTATGCTTCACCCCGACAGCGAGTGGCGGGCCATTCGCAATGAGCGGCATTCGTTTGCTCAGGTCTTTTTAAGCCATGTGCCAATTTTGGCACTAATTCCCTGTGTTTCCATGTATTTCGGTGTTACCCAGATCGGGTTTGCCGTAGGTGATGGCGAGGCGGTGCGCTTAACTGCAAACAGTGCCTTATGGTTGTGTGGAATGACCTATGTAGCCATGCTGGCAGGGGTCTTGGTATTGGGTGAATTTATTAACTGGATGTCGAAAACCTATGGTGTCTCCGACAATGACGAGCGTCGTCACTATGAAGGCACTGCGCTGGCCGTCTATATTACTACGCCGGTATTTTTAGCTGGCATTATTGGCCTCTACCCAGATCCGGTGGTCTATTCGGTGGTGCATATCCTGGCGGGGGCCTATGCGGTTTACCTGGTTTATGAAGGTATTCCGATTTTAATGAATATCGATAAAGAGCGGGCCTTTTTATACGCCTCTTCGGTGGTGACAGTTGGGCTGGTCATGCTGGTGGTGGTGCGTGTGGGTTCGGTAATTATCTGGGGCATGGGCGTTGGGCCTGTGTATGTGAATTGACCATTAACTAAGGCAATAAACAAACCCGCTAGGCGAAAGCTTAGCGGGTTTGTTATTCAGGGGTACCCTATGCTTGGCTGCGCACTCTGGCAACCGCATCCACCCAGCCCTGGTAGCGCCGGTCGCGCTCGTGTTTGCTCAGTTCGGGTTCAAAGCGGCGGTCCAGCTGCCACAGTGTGCTAAGCGCTTCGGTGCTGTTATAACAGCCGGCCTGTAAGGCCACCAGATAGGCCGCGCCGAGGGCGGTGGTTTCGACGCAGTGGGGGCGGTCGATGGTTGCGCCAAGAATATCCGCCAGCCGCTGTAGCACCCAGTTATTGTTGCTCATGCCCCCGTCAACGCGCAAATTGACTGGCCGCTGGCCGTCTGCCTCCATCGCTTTTTGCAAATCTTTGGTTTGGTAGCAAACCGATTCCAAGCCCGCCGTCACCAGTTCTTTAATGCCGGTATCCCGGGTCAGGCCAAACATGGCGCCGCGTGCTTCTGGATCCCAATAGGGGGCGCCCAGGCCGGTAAAAGCCGGCACTAAATAGACGCCGTGATCGGCATCGGTTTGCTCTGCCAGTTGTTCGGTTTGGGCGGCGCTTTCAATCAGTTGTAAACCGTCGCGCAGCCACTGAATGGCGGCGCCGGCGATAAAGATACTGCCTTCGAGTGCATAGTGGGTTTGGCCGTTTAGGCGATAGGCGACGGTAGTCAGCAGGCGGTTTTCCGATTGCAGCGCCTCGCTGCCGGTATTGAGCATAAAAAAGCAGCCGGTGCCGTAGGTGCTTTTGGCCATGCCCGCCTCAAAACAGGCCTGGCCAATCAGCGCCGCTTGCTGGTCGCCGGCAATGCCAAGGATGGGCACACTGGCACCAAACAGTTGGCACTGGCCAAATTCGGCGGCGCAGTCTTTTACCTCGGGCAACATTGCGGCGGGAATATCAAACAGTTGCAGCAGTTCTTTATCCCAACACTGTTGGTGAATATTAAACAGCAGGGTACGCGAGGCATTGGTGGCGTCGGTGGCGTGGCTTTGGCCCTCGCTTAACTGCCACAGCAGGTAGCTGTCAACGGTGCCAAAGGCCAGTTCACCGGCCTCGGCCCTAGCCCTGGCGCCGGGAATACTGTCGAGCAGCCAGCGAATTTTAGTGGCCGAAAAATACGGGTCTAACAGCAGGCCGGTTTTGGCCTGAATGGTTTGCTCGTGGCCCTGCTCGCGCAGCTGTTGGCAGTAGTCACTGGTGCGTCGATCCTGCCAGACAATGGCATTGGCGATGGGCTCGCCGGTTTTTTTATCCCACAGTATGGTGGTTTCGCGCTGGTTGGTAATGCCGATGCCGATTAAATCTTCTGCGCCAATGCCGGCTTGGGCCAGGGCTTGGCGGCAGCTATCCAGGCTTGTCTGCCAGATTTCTTTGGGTTTGTGTTCTACCCAACCGTTATTGGGGTAGAGCTGGGTAAATTCCTGCTGGGCGGTGGCCAGGGGCTGGCCTTTAAGGTCGAATACAATGGCGCGTGAAGAGGTTGTGCCTTGGTCAATGGCGAGGATATGGGTAGACACTGGGCATCCTTAATATTATTAGTGATGCCCAGAGTGTAACACGCTTACACCAAGCGCTGGCCTTCCAACAGCGGCGGAATGGGGCAATCTAAACTGTCGGCAATGGCGCGGAACAGTTCTGCCTCGGTGGGGGTGACTTTGCCGTCGTGGTTAATGCTGGCGGCCATGGCCTTGAGCAGGCGCGGCTTTTCCAGCGGCCGCAGGCGGTTTAGCTGCTCCAGGGCTTTGTCCAATAGCTGTAAGTTAATTTGGCCGCTGGGCAGCAAGCCCATACTGGGCATGCCGGCTTCAGTGGCGGCGCTGTTATAGGCTTGAATAGCCTCGCTCTCATTGTTGTGGCCGGCCCTGGCCATAACACTAATTAATAATTGGCAAGCGCCCTGGGTCTCGGCCAGTTTATAGCGGCTGAGGCTGTCTTTGCGCGGTTCAAGACCGTGGCAGACAATGCGGTATAGAGCCCATTCAAAAATATCCACCGCTTGGTCGGCGCGGATCAGGATAATCATATTGCGCTTAAAAATTTGGTACTGCTGGTCGGATTGCTGTTTTAACGCTGGCAGGCATAAATCTAATAGTGGCAGGTGGAATCTGCGCGGCAGCTGGCTCAGCTGGGCTTCAAATTTTTGCACCGTTTGGTAGGTGGCCGGGTGAGCCTTGTCTTGTAATTTTTGCAACTGAGTTGTGCGAATGCCTGGGTGCATATCCAGCAGTAGACAATAGACCAGTGCGCGGGCCGAGAAGGGTTCGTGGGCGGCAGCTTTAATTTCGGCGGGAATGTCTGCCAGGGTTTGCTGGGCCACGGCTACGTGCTCTTCGCTTAAAACGCCGATGCACTCCATGGCGCTAGTGTCATTAACATTCGCAGTAGCCGCGGCCGGCGTGGCCTGGGCAAAGCCACTGGCCATTTCACTGCTGGCAGTGGCGTGTGCGCTGGCACTGTGAGTGGCACCGGCCACACTGGGGAATTGGCCGTTCCAGTTTGGTTCAATCCGGCGAATACGCTCTTCCAGCGGCGGGTGGGTGGCCATCATACTGCCTAGGGCCATGCTCACGCCCTGGCCAAAAAACATATGACTAAACTCTGGTGCGTGGCTGTTGGAGAGCATAGAACCATAGCTGTGACCGCCAATCTTTTTTAGTGCCCCGGCAATGCCAAAGGGATTGCGAGTGTATTGCACTGCCGAGGAATCGGCTAAAAACTCCCGCTGGCGGCTGACGGCGGCTTTAATTAAATTGCCAAAAAAAGTACCGGAGTAGCCAATTACCATTAAGCCCAGGCCCAGTGCCAGCAGAGGCAGGCCGTTGTTATTGCGGCGGCTACCACCGCTAAAGGCGGCGCTGCGCATTAAAAAATAACCGGCAATACCAATAATTAAAATGCCGTGCAAAATACCCACTAAGCGAATATTTAAACGCATATCACCGTGCAAAATATGGCTGAACTCATGCGCGATAACACCCTGTAACTCTTCGCGGTTAAGTAGCTGAATACAGCCTCGGGTAATGCCGATCACTGCATCTTGCCCTTTATAACCGGCGGCAAAGGCGTTGATGCTTTGGTCTTCCATTAAATACACCGGCGGCACGGCGGTGCCACCGGCAATGGCCATTTCCTCAACCACATTGAGTACTTTGCGCTCATCCGCATCGCGGGTATTGATGTTGAGCAAGCGCCCGCCCATGGCTTCGGCGACCACCTTGCCGCCGGCCGATAGCTGGCTGAGTTTATACAGGCTGCCGAGGCTGACCACAGCCAGAACCCCGAGCCCGACAGCCACCACCAACTCTAGGTTGGCGGTATCGACCATTTGGCTCAGCAGATCGCTCTGTTTGGCATCGACCTGGCCGTAGCTTAGCAAAAACAGCACCAGTAATACGGTGATGGCTATTAGGGTAAGCACCGCCAGCAACAGCAAAAACACCAATTTTTTGGTGTTGCGGTGGGCGCGATCTTGGTGTTCAAAAAAATTCATGGTGGGGGCTCACAAACCGAAAACGGCGGGGCAAGCCCGCCACTGGTATCGAAAAACAAAGCTGGCTAGAAAGAAATCTTAGGCGCTGCCTGGATTTCGGCACTGTCTTCAAACTCCAGCAAGCTGGCATCGGGGCCGTGGCCAAAGGTGGCGGCCAGGGCAACCGGGGGGAAGCTCTGCTTGTAACTGTTGTAGGCGGTAACCGCATCGTTAAAGGCCTGGCGGGCAAAGGCCACTTTGTTTTCGGTGCTGGTCAGCTCTTCGCTTAGCTGCATCATGTTTTCGTTGGCTTTGAGGTCTGGGTAGGCCTCAACCACTACGCTCAGTTTACCCAGGGCCCCGGCCAGGGCGCCTTCTGCACCCGCTAATTGGCCCATGGCGGCCACATCGCCGGGGTTGGCAGCGGCCGCTTGCAGGCCACCAATGGCCTCGTTACGGGCCTTGATCACCGCCTCTAGGGTTTCGCTTTCGTGCTTTAAGTAGCCCTTGGCGGTCTCCACCAAGTTAGGGATCAGGTCATAGCGGCGTTTTAGTTGTACTTCAATCTGGGCAAAACCGTTCTCATAGCGGTTCTTAAGGCTAACCAGATTGTTGTAGATACCGATCACATAAAACACCAGCACCACAATAATGACGAGAATGACAATAGTAGAAATATCCATAGCTTGTTCCGCTTGATGACTAATACAGAAGATTAGACGAGTCTAGCACTGCACTGGGGCTGGGTGAACTGCAAAAATTTGTAACGGTGCCCCCTAGCTTTTGTCAGTTTTAGCCAGTGGTGCTCGCCTGGGCCCTTGCTTATAATGGCGCCAACTTTACGTTAACGTAAGCCACCTCTGAGTAAAAAG
>JAOXRV010000185.1 GCA_025800435.1 Cellvibrionaceae bacterium
CCAAACCAGCGACGACATAATTGAAGAGGTTACCGTACTGGGCACACGCCAGGCCGGGCGCTCAGCCGGAGACCTGCCCGTACCGGTGGACACCTTAAGCGCCGAGGCGCTGGCCAACAGCGGCCAGACCGAAGTCGGCCGCATGCTGCAAGCCCTGGCGCCATCGTTTAACTTCCCCAGCTCATCCATCTCAGATGGCACCGACGCCCTGCGCCCTGCCACCCTGCGCGGCCTGGGGCCCGACCAGACCCTGGTGCTGGTCAATGGCAAGCGCCGCCATCAGGCTTCTCTTATTCATATCAACACCTCGGTCGGGCGCGGCACTGCGGGGGTTGATATGAACGCTATCCCCGCTGCCTCGATCCAGCGCATTGAGGTGCTGCGCGATGGCGCCGCCGCCCAATACGGCTCGGACGCCATCGCCGGAGTGATCAATATCACCCTCAACAATGAAGACGAAGCCGGCCATATCGGCATCTCTAACGGCGAGTACTCCGAGGGCGATGGCAACACCACCAATATCGATTTCTCCAAAGGCTTTGCCCTGGGCGACAGCGGTTTTATTAACCTATCTGGCAACTTCCGCGACCGCGAGCATACCAACCGCGCCGGCCTGCACGGCTCCTGCCAGTTTAGCGGCTGCAGCGATAGCGACGGCAATGGCATTCTAGAAGCGGGGGACCCTCGGGAAATCAGCGCGCCGCGCCAGACTTTTCGCATTGGCGATGCAGACTCAGAGCAAATTGCGCTCACCCTTAACGCCGCGATCGAGGCCGGCGCCGGCGAGCTGTACGGCTTTGTCACCTACTCCGAGCGCGAAAACCAATCGGCGGCGTTCTTCCGCCACAATGCCAATAACGGCGGCAATGCCCCACTGGCCGATGGCGACGCCACCATCCCCGCCGGCTTTCTGCCTAAAATCAACAGCGACATCGAAGACCTGTCGGTGAATATTGGCTACCGGATGGAGCTCGACAACGGCAGCACCCTCGATCTGTCCTATACCACCGGCGAAAACACCATCGATTACACCACCAGCGATTCGCTCAATTCATCCTATGCCAACCAGCTGCTCAACAGCGGCATAAGCGATGCCGAGATTCGCAGCAGCGTGCCCCGAAGCGCCCGCGCCTACGGCCTGGAGCTGGGCCTGGATACCTTTAATGTGGACTACACCCAAAGCTTTGGCGATCTCGCCCTGGCGGCGGGCGCCGCTATTCGCAAAGACCGCTATAAAGTTATCCCCGGCGACGAATACGCCTACCGGGACTATGACACGGTGGACGGCAGCAGCCTGTACGACAGCGATCGCAGCGGCGGTATTCAGGGCTTCCCCGGTATCGGCCCCCAATCGGCAGTGGATGAAGAGCGCGATGTTAACTCGCTCTACCTTGATGGTGAGTACCAACTAAGCGACCAGGCCATGATTAGCGCGGCGGTGCGCTATGACGACTACGACGGCTTTGGCAACACCATCAACTACAAGCTGGCCGGCAGCTTCGCCGCCAGCGACAGCGTGCGTCTGCGGGCGGCGGCCAGCACCGGCTTTCGCGCCCCATCCATGCAGCAGCTGTACTTTAATAATGTCAGCACCCAATTTGTTACCGACGGCAGTGGCAATCTGATCGCCGCCGAGCGCGGCACCTTCCGCAACGACAGCCCAGTGGCCAAGGCGATTGGCATCCCCGCCCTGAAAGAGGAGGAATCGCTCAACCTGAGCCTTGGGGTGGTGGCCGACTTAAGCGACCAACTCAATATCACCATCGACCTTTATAAAGTAGAAATTGATGACCGCATTGTTATCAGCCGCGGCCTGGGCACCGGCCTCAGCGCCGAGCTGGACAGCGCCCTGGCCAGCGCCGGCGCCTCCCAGGCCCAGTTCTTTCTCAACGGCGCCGACACCGAAACCAAAGGGGTGGATATTGTCGCCGCCTATGAGGGCATTGATCTGGCCGGCGGCAACCTGGATATCACCCTGGCCGCCAATTACACCGAGACCGAGGTGACCGGCCTGTTTACCCCGGCCAATAGCGGCCTCTCCAGCCTCAGTACCGAGCAGGTGTTCAGCGCCCAGGACATCTCCATTATTGAAGAGTGGCAACCCAAAGACCGAGTCAGCCTAAGTGGCTTTTACAGCCGCGACAACTGGACCGTGAACCTGGCCTTTAATCGCTTTGGGGAGTACACCATCGAGGATGGCGGCCGCCAGACCTATGGCGCCGAGATACTCACGGATTTACGGGTGGCCTACCAGTTCGACAGCGGCTTTGGACTCAACCTCGGCGGCAATAATATTTTTGACGTTACCCCGGATGAAAACCGGATTGGCAACTCCCGCAGCGGCGCGATCGAGGACGGCCCCGGCGGCAACCTGATTGTCGACAGCACCGGAGTATTTACTTACTCACGCCGGTCGGCGCCATTTGGCTTTAATGGCGCCTACTACTACCTGGGGCTAAGCTATGATTTCTAGCCCCCGAGCCCGGCGAGATAAGCCAATTTTAGCTGCGCCAAATCAAGCCATTCCCACTGGGAGTGGCTTTTTTGGTTTGGCGCGCAAAAAATCGCCATTTTTCTTGTAATTTAGGTTCAATAAGGCCGCAAGAGTCCGTATAATTGCGCGCTATTTTTTTGGAATTGGACTTGGTTTAACTTCGAGTAACAGAAATGTCTGACTTATCACACTACCGTAACATTGGTATCTTCGCCCACGTTGATGCCGGCAAAACCACTACCACCGAGCGTATCCTTAAGCTCACCGGTAAAATTCACAAGACCGGTGAAGTACACGATGGTGAATCCACCACCGACTTCATGGAGCAGGAAGCCGAGCGCGGTATTACTATTCAGTCAGCCGCGACGACCTGTTTCTGGAAAGATCACCGCATGAACATCATCGACACCCCCGGGCACGTTGACTTCACCGTTGAAGTTTACCGCTCGCTGAAGGTACTCGATGGTGGCGTTGGCGTATTCTGTGGCTCCGGCGGCGTTGAGCCCCAGTCTGAGACCAACTGGCGCTACGCCAACGAATCTGAAGTTGCCCGTATCATCTTCGTTAACAAACTGGACCGCGTCGGCGCTGACTTCCTGCGCGTTGTCGGCCAGGTTAAAGATGTACTGGGTGCTAACCCACTGGTGATGACCCTGCCCATCGGCCGCGAAGACGGCTTTGTTGGCCTGGTTGACCTGCTCAGCCGCCAAGCCTTTGTGTGGGATGATTCCGGCCTGCCCGAGAATTTTGAAATCGTCGATATCCCTGAAGATATGGTCGACCAGGTTGAAGAATACCGCGAGATGCTGATCGAGACCGCCGTTGAGCAAGACGACGATCTGATGGAAGCCTATATGGAAGGTGAAGAGCCTGCCATTGAGGACATCAAGCGCTGTATCCGCAAGGGCACCATCGCCCTGGATTTCTTCCCCACCTACTGTGGTTCTGCCTTTAAGAACAAAGGTGTTCAGCTGGTACTGGATGCGGTAGTTGACTACCTGCCCAGCCCCACCGAAGTTGACCCCCAGCCACTGACCGACGAAGAAGGTGAAGAGACTGGCGAGCACGCCATCGTATCGGCCGAAGAGCCCCTGCGCGCTCTGGCCTTTAAGATCATGGACGACCGTTTCGGCGCTCTGACCTTTATCCGCATCTACTCCGGCGTACTGAACAAGGGTGACACCATCCTTAACTCTTACACCGGCAAGACCGAGCGTATCGGCCGTATGGTTGAGATGCACGCCGATGAGCGCACCGAGCTGGACAGCGCCCAGGCCGGCGACATTATCGCCGTGGTGGGCATGAAGAACGTACAGACCGGCCACACCCTGTGTGACCCCAAAAACCCCTGTACCCTGGAACCCATGATCTTCCCCGAGCCTGTGATCTCTATCGCCGTTGCGCCTAAAGACAAAGGCTCTACCGAGAAGATGGGTGTTGCCATCGGTAAAATGGTTGCTGAAGATCCCTCCTTCGTGGTTGAGACCGACGAAGATTCCGGTGAAACCATCCTTAAAGGTATGGGCGAACTGCACCTGGATATTAAAGTCGACATCCTCAAGCGTACCTACGGCGTTGAGCTGGAAGTGGGCCAGCCCCAGGTTGCCTACCGCGAAACCATTACCCAGGCCATCGAAGACAGCTACACCCACAAGAAGCAGTCTGGTGGTTCCGGTCAGTTCGGTAAGATCGACTACCGCATCAAGCCCAATGAGCCAGGCGAAGGCTTTACCTTCGAATCCACTGTTGTCGGCGGTAACGTACCGAAGGAATTCTTCCCCGCCATTGAGAAAGGCTTCAAGATGATGATGGACGAAGGTCCATTGGCAGCCTTCCCGGTACTGGACGTTCACGTTGAGCTATACGACGGTGGCTTCCACGCGGTTGACTCCTCAGCCATCGCCTTTGAAATCGCCGCTAAAGGCGCTTTCCGCCAGTCTATGCCCAAGGCCGGCCCGCAGCTGATCGAGCCAATCATGAAGGTTGATGTATTCACCCCAGACGATCACGTGGGTGACGTTATCGGTGACTTGAACCGTCGTCGCGGCATGATCAAAGACCAAGAGCCAGGCGCCACCGGCGTACGCATTAAAGCCGACGTACCACTGGCTGAAATGTTTGGCTACATCGGCCACCTGCGTACCATCACCTCTGGCCGCGGCCAGTTCTCGATGGAATTCAGCCACTACCTGCCCTGCCCACAAAATGTGGCCGAGCAAGTAATTGCCGATGAAAAAGCTAAGAAAGACGCTAAGTAAGACTTAACTCTTTCTGAGAAAAAAAGCCCCGCAAGTTTTGCTTGCGGGGCTTTTTTGTTTGGCCACGACCTAAAAGCTCATTTTAATCTCACGCCCGTCGTCGCTGGCGCAACTGCCAATACCGCCCGCTTTTATTCCCCAGCGCGGCTCGGCCAACTGGAACTCGCACTCCATGCTGCTGCCGCGGTCGCCCAATAACAGCGCCTTGGCCAGGGATGAGGTCGAGCTGCCATCACCCAGTAAAATACTGTCATCGCGCGAGGATTCGCCGATGATCACAGCATCGCTGCTGTGGGTGCTAGAGTGCTGCACGAACTTGCCCTCAAAGCGCTCACCATCGGCCATGGTTAGCTTTAGGGTACCAGCGCTATCCATAAAGCCCTGCTGATAATCCAGCGCCACCGGATCACCTTGGGCGCTGCGACCGACGATGGTGCCGGTGCTCTCACAGGCAGCCAAGCTCAGTAATAACGCGACACTCAACAGAGTTACAAACAATCGATAATTCATAGAAATTCCTCCTCGATAAATATTGGCAGGAATCTTAAGTGGCCGCGTTAAATCAAACCTTAATTTGAGATTAACTAAAGCTTAACCGGACCGGGGCCGGGCCGTGACTCGACTAAGTGTCGGGCCTCTAATAAGCCAGGCTTAGGCATCAGCCGAGTTATTTAGAGGTGTCCTAGTACTGTGCTTATGGAGAGACCAGCGACAACAACGCTTGTGACTGCTGATAATTTTCTGCCAGCAGGGTTAAATCTGGCGTCGCCCGCCGGGCCACCACCTGGCCCACAATAATCACCGCCGGGCCTTGCAACTCTGCCAGCCGTAACTCTTGCTCGATATAGCGCAGCTGGCTGCTGATCACCTGCTGATCGGCCATGCTGCCGCGATCAATTACCGCGATTGGCGTATCAGCGTCCATGCCGTGGGCCATTAGCTGGCTGGCGATGTAAGCGATTTTGGATAAGCCCATATAAAACACCAAGCTGCCCGGCTCTTGCGCCAAATACGGCCAGTCATGTTCCAGGCCGTCGCGCTGGCGGCTGGCAGTGACGAACTTAACCGATTGGGCACAGTCGCGGTGGGTGAGGGGTATGCCCGAATAAGCGGCGCAGCCACTAGCGGCCGTTATTCCAGGCACCACCGCAAACGGTATCTGCCGGGCCTGTAAGATATCGGTCTCCTCGGCCAGGCGCGCAAACACACTGGGATCGCCGCCTTTTAAGCGCACTACCATCAGCCCCTGGCGAGCCTTGTCCAGCATCAGCTGGCCAATTTCAGCTTGGGCCATACTGTGTTGGCCGGCCCGTTTGCCGACATAAATTTGCTCGGATTCCAGCGGGAAATAGCGCTGCAGCTCGGGGCTTACCAGGGCATCGTATAGGATCACCTGGGCGCTTTGTAACAGGCGGTGGGCTTTTAGGCTGAGCAGTTCCGGGTCGCCACAGCCCGAGCCGATAAAGTATACCCGGCCGCCGGGGCGCCATTGATCAGGACCGTGACCACCGATGGGGCTAATCGCATTCATAGCTGTAGGCTCCGCTCGGCGACAGTTGAGGGTTTATGCTGTTGTAACAGGCTGGCCAGCTCAGGCTTACAAGAACCGCAGTTAGTGCCACAGCGCAATTGCTGCCCGAGCGCCTCGACCGAGTCGGCACCGGCTTCAATGGCATCGATAATCGGCTGCTGATGCACCCCAAAACAGCTGCATACTTTAGCACCCTGTAAAAACTCGGGTGCCACTTGGCGACGCAGTATGGCGCCGACCTGGGCCAGCTCCAGGGCTTCAAAATCAAACCAATGCTCAATCCAGGTCTTGTTCAGTGTCAGCGGCTGGGCGTCTGCAAAGGCCAACAACTCGACTCGGCCAGCGGCCATACCCAGTAAACTATTAGTGCCGCCGAGCCACTCTGTAACCTTACTGTTCTGGCCCAACAAGCCCTGCACCCAACTCGACAATTGGGTACGGGGCTCAGCCATCGCCAGCAGGTAGTGGTAGCCAGTCTGCGCCTGGCTTTTTACCCAGAAATCCGCTGCAGGTTTTAGCTCGCAACGACTGTATATGTGCAGGTACTGGGCACAATCAAATTTGGCCAACTGCACCGCCGCCTGTTTCGATTCGGGTTGGCCGGAAATTGGATCGGCGACGCTGGCATAAACGCTGCTGACATTGGCCGCCGAAGCAAACTGGGCCGACCAGTGAATTGGCATAAAACACTGGCGCCGGGCAATATCCTCGCTGGCTTGGGCAAAGGCCACCACCTGCCCCGCCTTAGAGCGAGCAGACACCAACTCACCGAGCTGCAGGCCTAACTCGGCAAAGTCGGCCGGGTTCAAGTAGATACAGGGGCGATCGATATGGCTGTTTAAATTGGCCACCCGACCGGTGCGAGTCATGGTGTGCCAGTGGTCACGCAGTCGACCCGAATTGAGTGTCCAGGGGTAGTCTTTATCAGCTGCCTGCACTGGCAGGCGCGGCTCAATCGGCCACAGCACAGCGCGACCAGTCGGCGTGCTAAAGCGTTCACCGACAAACACTTTACCACTGGGGCCGTCCTTGGGC
>JAOXRV010000194.1 GCA_025800435.1 Cellvibrionaceae bacterium
TGGAAAATATAGTGAAAAAAATAATAACGTTTATCTCACGCTTGTGGCCAGCCTCGGCTAAGGCCTCATCTACCCAGCCAAGCCGCTGTACATCGCTGGGGTTGACCCCTACCCCCACGCCCATGCCAGTTTTACTGACCCAGACATGCTTGGAGTGCAGATATTTATCCAGGTCAAAATCGTGTCTGGCCGGGTTTTTTTTACTCATCAGGCAAGAGAAACTGTCTTTCCAGACCGTGAGCTGGTGGAAAGACTGGGGCATAGAATCAAAGCGGTTGATCACCATATCCACCTTGCCCTGCTCCACATCCAGAAAACTGACATCACTGGGGGTCATAATATCCAGGGTGACGCCTGGGGCCTCGTTACGCAGGCGCTTTAAGAGCCTTGGAAACAGGGTTGATTCGGCGTAGTCACTGGCCATAATCCGAAACACACGCTCACTGCCCTGGGCGTCGAAGTCCTCCCTTGGCTGCACCGCCTTTTCGATGTCCGCCAGTACCGCCCTTACCATCGGTGCCAGCTCAGTGGCGCGCTCGGTGGGGGTCATGCCCTCGCTGGTTCGCACCAGCAGTGGGTCGGCAAATAACTCGCGCAGGCGTTTTAGGCCATTGCTCATGGCTGGCTGGCTGATGCCCAGTTGGCTGGCGGCCTTGGTCACATTACGCTCGCGCAGGAGCACATCCAGATAAACCAATAGGTTAAGGTCAATTCTCGAAATATTCATAGCCGGTACACTTCTTTAATGGTGGCTATTATTCACCAAGCTAATTCGAAATTCCACTTTCATTTGTTTTTATTATAAGAAAGTTGACTCACAGCTGAGCGGCGGACGCTTGTGGCTGGTACACCATCACCTGATTGCGGCCCTGGTGCTTAGCCTGGTACATGCAGCGATCGGCCAGCGAATATATTTCGGCAAAGCTGCTCTGCTCTGGCCGCCATTGGCATACCCCGATACTGATGGTGATGGAGACTTTAATATCCGCAATAACCAGCACCGTTTGCGCCAGTAGCTGGCGTAAATTTTCGGCTACAATTTCGGCTTCCTTACTATTGGCCGCTGGCAGGATAACGCAAAACTCTTCACCGCCAACTCGAAAGGCGTAATCGCTCTGACGAATATTATTTTTTATCAATTGCGCCACTTTCATCAGCACCTGATCGCCGACATCATGGCCGTAGCGGTCATTGACCTTTTTAAACCGGTCCAGATCCATCAACAACAAGCTCAGTTCGCTGTTTTCGCGTTTGGCTAGCGCAACTTCGCGGTTAAAAAACTCGTTTAGGCGAAATCGATTATAAAGCCCGGTTAAGGCATCCTCGGCCGCTAGCTTCATTAACTGTTGCTGTTGCTCGACGCGGCTGCCTTCATGCACATGGGAAACGCCCCACACCACCATACTGGAAAAGAAAATATTAAAAAATACGGCCATTGATTCCAGGTCAGTCAGCAACTCAAAGCGCCAATTGAAGATGAACAGGGTTGCCACCAAAAAGACCAAACTAAAACAAAACCCCTGTTTGCGGCCTAAGGCTGCGTAGCTGATTAATGGCATAAGCAGCATCCACAGAAATACATTGGCGCCGGTTTGCGGGGCGCAAAAAATAAGCACTAGGGAGAGATTAAAAAACAGTACGAATTCGACCAGCCAACTGCGCTGCTGCCAGCGCTTTACGATAGCCAGGTAAAACAGAATAGAACAGCTGGCGATAACAAGCTCTAGTGCCGCCAAATAATAAAGCTGGCGAACATAATTTAGCACCGCAAAAAAACAACAGACCACCGTCATGAATAGACTCAAGCACAGCGCCACCCGCAACTGATGGTTTGAGCGATCCGCACTCGGCCGTGTGCCGCTATTCATATACTCACTCCGATCCGCTGGTTTTATCAACAGCGCCTGTGTTAATTGAGCACCGCTTGTTTTACACAACAGGCTAAGTTGCGGCGTGGTTGTTTGTTTTCGAGGTTGTTTTCGAGATTGTTCTCGAATTAGCTTTGCGAAATTGGGTTAAAAATTTGCTCGTTGTGAATCCAGTTGGCTCCCAATAAAAAGCTATAGGAACTTACTCAGTGGTCCAACACGGTTACGTGTTGAAACGGAATATCGCTGTCGATATAAGCCATACCGAGTTTATCGAGGAATTCCATCCTATCGGCAGAGCTGAGATTTATCTCGGGCGCTGGCAGCTTGTGGCTTTGGTATACCCGCGCCACTTCGGCAAGATAGGCCTCGCCCTCTTTCACTAACAGTAAGCTGGCGCCACCGACATCGGGTTTAACTTGGCGGTTTAAATCTTCTGGCAGTAATAATTCCAGCACCACGGGCTGCTCGTCGCCATCAACCCGCACACTGCGATTACGCACCGTTTGCCTGGCCCAATACAAAGCCAATTGCTTGCTCTGGGTCAGAAATACCGGCTCAATGGTTTCGCTGTAACTGTTGCCAATTGTCGCCATGGTTTGCTTGGCTGCTTGCTTCATGGCCTTGTCGCCGGAGCGTTTTAGGCCATAGCGTTGTATTGAGCCGAGCAAGGCCGAGGAGGTGCCGTGATACCAAATATTACTGCAGTTAAAACCGGCCTCGGTCAAAAGGTCTTCGCAATCGCGCAGATTGGCTGGTGTTTCGCTCATGATCTATGTCACTTCATCATTTGTCAAAAATTGGCTGATTCTAACCTATTTTGCCATGGTGCAGCCATACCGCTCAGGCCTTGCCATCGCGCAGCCACAAAAAAAGCGGCCCATTAAGGAGCCGCTTATTGGCGCGGGGGCCTTAAACAGCCCCCTGGCAGACAGTCGATTAGCTGAACTGGTTAGAAGTGTTTTTGGCACCACCAGCTTTCAGAGCATTCTCACCAGCGTAGTACTCTTTGTGATCATCACCCAGGTCGGAGCCGGCCATGTTTTGGTGCTTAACACAAGCGATACCCTGACGGATCTCTTTGCGCTGTACGCCTTCAACATAACCCAGCATGCCCTGCTCACCGAAGTACTCTTTGGCCAGGTTATCTACCGACAGCGCAGTGGTGTGGTAGGTAGGCAGAGTGATCAGGTGGTGGAATACGTTAGCTTCGCGTGCGGTATCGGCCTGGAAGGTCTTAACCCGTGCGTCGGCAGCGGCAGACAGCTCAGAATCGTCGTATTCAGCAGACATCAGGTTGTTACGATCGGATGCAGAAACGTCTTTACCTTCAGCAGCCCACGCATCGTAAGTTTGCTGACGGAAGTTCAGAGTCCAGTTGAAAGATGGAGAGTTGTTGTAAACCAGCTTCGCATCTGGGTGTACTTTACGTACTTCGTCCATCATGCCTTTGATCTCGTGTACTGTAGGTACAGCAGTTTC
>JAOXRV010000217.1 GCA_025800435.1 Cellvibrionaceae bacterium
TAATTGATAAGCCCTTTCCAAAGTTTAGCTTGGGTATTTTAAAAGATCCCAGTTTGATCAAGACCGAGAAAGACTTACGCCTTAGGCCCACTTTGATAAATGTTTGGGCGACCTGGTGCGTAAGCTGTCGGGTGGAGCACCCCTATTTGGTAGAGCTGAAACAACAGGGGGTTCGTATTGTTGGAATCAACTACAAAGATCAAACTGAGGCCGCGCGTAAGTGGTTGCAAGATTTACACGATCCCTATGAATACAGTGTGATCGATCAAGACGGCCGTTTGGGCTTAGACTTGGGTGTGTTTGGCGCGCCGGAAACCTATTTGGTGGATACCCAAGGCATGATTCGCCACAAGCATGTGGGGGTTTTAGATGCAGAGGTTTGGCAGCAAGATTTTTTGCCTAAAATCCAAGCCATGACGGTTCAGGGCAAATAAGGCTCAGCTCAGCTTGTCTTATCTTTCGCAGCTAAAAAAATGTCGCTTATCCTCACAGCCAGCCTATGTACTCTCTCATAGTCGGTTTTGTCGATGGCTATGCCAAAGAGTCCATTAATATTTGCACCTTGGTCAGCGACTCCTGGTATTCCGATTCTGGATCGGAATCGGCGGTAATGGCGCCGCCGCCCCAGCAGTGAATCTGGCCCTGGCCATCATCGACTAAGGTGCGTATGGCGATAGAGCTGTCCATATTGCCATTGGCACTGATATAGGCAATGCTGCCGCAGTAAACCGAGCGTCCGTGGGGTTCCAGCTCGGCAATGATTTCCATCGCCCGACGCTTGGGCGCACCGGTGACCGAGCCGCCGGGAAAGCTGCGCTCAAACACATCTAAAGGCTCTAAATCATCGCGCATACTGGCGCTAACGGTACTGACCAAATGGTGCACATTGCGGTAGCTTTCCAGCGCAAATAGCCTTGGTAC
>JAOXRV010000225.1 GCA_025800435.1 Cellvibrionaceae bacterium
CCGCCGCAATCCACGGTTGCAGAGGCGCGACTCTGCAACCGTGGATTACTTGCGCTTTGACTCCTGTCAAGACAGTGGGTAGTGCCTCGTTGTGCTTACTGGGCTTGTGTTTTATTCGCTGCCGAGCTACTGTCTGTGCAAAAAGAAGTGAGCTTATGAAGACCAAAGAGCGGATACTGCTACAGAGCCTGGAACTTTTTAACGAAGAGGGCGAGGGCAATGTCAGCGCTGTCGATATCGCCAATACCCTGGATATCAGCCCTGGTAACCTCTACTACCACTACAAGGGCAAAGAGCCGATTCTGGCCCAGCTGCTGGCCCAGTACAGCGCTGAAATAGCCGCTATTCTCAATTCCCCTGAGGCCCAGTTAAAAACCCTGGAGCAGCACTGGCTCTACCTCTATGTAGTGGCTGAGGAAGTTTACCGCTACCGCTTTTTCTACCGCAATATCACCGAGCTGCTGCAGCGCTTCCCGAGTTTACACAAGCCCTTTACCCGCCTGGCGCGTCAACTGGAAAACGGTATCGAGCAGTTATTGCACGCCCTGCGCCAACGCGATGTGTTTGAACTGGAGCAAAGCGAGGTAACACCGCTGGGCCAAAGCCTGTGCCTGGTGCTGACCCAGTGGTTTAACTACAACGATAACCTGGGCCGCCAACTCAGCCCCAGCCAGAGCATTCACAGTGTGGTCTACCAGCTGATCAGTCTCTGCCTGCCCCATTTGGCCGGTGACCAGCAGGCGGTGTGGAAACAGCTAAGAGCCCTCTATCAAGAGGCGAGCTAACTCGCCTCTGTCTGCTGACCAAGTTTTTAAGTATGTGTTGCGTGGCTTCGATACCGAGCCTTGTGGTGGGGGAGGGGTTCTGGGGGACGCATAAACCCATGGGTTCGCACCATCCAGGTGCTCAGCCTTCGGCCAAGCCCAAATTCGCTCCAGGCGAATTGGTCCTGCGGCTCTCGCCCGCCATCCATGGCTCCCAAGCCCCCAGAACCCCTCCCCCACCACAAGGCTCTATAGCGGTGCAAATTTTAGGAGTGTGCCGCTAAGAGGGAGTGGCCTTCAAACTGGAATCAAGTTAACTCGCCTCTAACTTTTCGGCCTTAACCGTCTTGAGGCGAGCTTTCGACTTTTTACCAATTGTCTTATGGCCCTGGCGGCGCTTATCCCGGGCCGCCTCGCGCTTGGCCGCGATTAAACGCGCTTCGCTCAGGGCCTGTTCGTGCTCATCAAAAGATTGCTGTAAACACCCGATATAGACACTGGTGTCGGACAGCATGGTGCGGTCGGCGCTGACCGAAACATTGACCCGGCCAGTGGAGTTACCCACTACATGACCAAAGCCAAAGCCGTGGCTAAGTGGCGGAATACCAAAACAGGACACAACCTTGGCCCCGGCCAGGTACAGATCATTATTGAGCGTGGGGCCTTGCACATTGGTGATTAAGGTATTGGCCAGTGGCGGGATCCGCGATTGCAGGCCAAAGCGGGTGTTGATGCCCTTGAGAATATTGCCATAGAACGGTGGCACCGCACCCAACCCGGATTCAAGGGCGTCGGCCATATTGGCATTGATTACCTTTTTACCCAGCGCTGTCTGCTCCTGAATAAATTGCATACGTTCAATCGGGTCGGCAATATGCGTCCCCATTTCCACCCGCATGCCTGAAACCTTATTGCCGCCATCCTTCTGGGCCGCCTTGCTGCGTACCGAGATTGGGCAAAAGGCCACTAAGCTCAGCTCGGGTAACTCATTCAGGCCCAGCATATAGTGGCGCATGGCTCCGGCGATTACCGATACCATCACATCGTTAATCTTGCTGTCGGGGGCCAGCTCGGTCAGCGCTTTGGCTTCGGCGATGGGCCACTCTATCGCATCGAAGACCCGGTGCGGCGTTAGGTTTTCATTAAAGCGGGTGCGCGGCACGGTGAGTGAATAGCGGCCGGCTTCTTTGAGCGCCTTGCGCACCTTTAAGGTGGCGCGCAGGGCCTTATAGCCATCGCGGCCCGAGCGCAGTAGCTGGCCGGCAATATTGGGGGCGGCCCTGGCCCACATTTCCAGCTTGCCCGGGCTGCGCTCGGCCACCCAGGGGCGGTGGTGCTGGGGTGGCTCCTCGTCCGGGCCAAACTGCAGCAAGGCATTGAGCATTTCGGTGGCTGAGATACCGTCGGCGATAGCGTGGTGTATTTTAAGCATCACCGCAAAGCTGTTTTCGGGTATGCCTTCAATATTGTCCAATCGTTCAATGATGTACAGCTCCCAGGGGGGGCGCTGCATATCCAGCGGGCGCGACATAATGCGGCCGGTAAGTACACACAGCTGATTCCAGTCACCGGGGGTCGGCAGGCCCATATGGCGAACGTGGAACTCCAGGTCAAAGTGCTCATCGGCCACCGCGTAGGGAAAATCCACCCCGAGCGGGGAATCGACAATACAGCGTCGAAAACCCTTGGCCAGGTGCAGGCGGTCTTTAATGTATTCCAATAGCTCTTTGTGGCATAAGAAACCCTTTGGCGCCGTGCTCTGATCTAAAATCAGTAGGGCGCCAATATGCATGGGCGCATTGGGCTGTTCGAGTAGGCAAAAGAGATTGTCCAGCGGTGTCAGCTGTTCCATGGTGTGGGCCTCGTTCGTTATTATTAAACCCGATAAGCCTGGGCACGGTTTTAGTCTACACTGGCCGCCTTAGAAGACAATGGTTATTTATCGCCCGTTTGTGCTGGCTCAAACAACTGCCTTCCCAGCTTCATAAGTGCCTGCTAATATGGCCGCCCGCAAACCCAACTAGGATTTAAATGTATGTTAAAGCCCATTCCCGAACTGGTGGCCGAAGCGCGCCAAACTCTGCGCTGCTTAAAGGCTGAAGACGCCATGGTTGAGCAAAAGGAAAATCATGGCCTGATCATCGATGTGCGCGAGCCCGAAGAAGTGGCCCAAACCCCCGCCCCTGAGTCTATTAATATTCCCCGTGGCGTGCTGGAGATGAAAGTCTCTGCCAACTATCCACACCCAGAGCAGCCTATTTATATCCACTGCGCCTCCGGTGCCCGCGCCACTTTTGCGGCAGAGCAGTTACAGCGTGTGGGCTACACCAATGTCACGGTTATTACCTGTCCGATTGATACCGTCTGCGACGAGCAAAACTGTTAAGTTGTAGCGCCTTTAACAGCCCGATTGCCTCGGGTACAATTGGGCTTTTTAGGCGCTTCTCTATGCCACCTAGCATTCCCCAAGCCACCAGTTGGAGCCCCGGTAGCTGGCAGCACTTAACGGCCGCCCAACAGCCCCAGTACCCAGATAGCCAGGCACTCAATGCCGCCATTGCTCAAGTGGCTGGGCAGCCGCCACTGGTATTTGCCAAAGAGATTGAGCAGCTTAAACAATCCCTTGGGGCCGTGGCTAACGGCGAAGCATTTTTACTGCAAGGGGGCGATTGCGCCGAATCGTTTCGGGATTTTTCCGCTAACCATATTCGCGATACGCTCAAGGTTATTTTACAAATGGCCATTGTCTTAACCTATGCCGGGCGCGCGCCGGTGGTTAAGCTCGGCCGTATTGCCGGGCAATTTGCCAAACCCCGCTCGGCCAATACCGAGACCCGTGGCGAGCAGACCCTAGACAGCTTTCGCGGCGATATCGTCAATGCCAGCGAGTTTGAAGCCAGTGCGCGCCGCCCCGACCCCGGCCGTATGCTGCAGGCCTACCACCAGTCCACCGCCACCTTAAATTTACTGCGGGCCATGGTGCAGGGCGGTATGGCTGATTTGCACCAGGTCAACCAGTGGAATTTGGATTTTGTACAGGGCAACGAGCAGTGTGCCCGCTACCAACAGCTGGCCGGGCAAATACAAGACACGCTGGATTTTATGGAGGTCTGCGGTATCGACAGCGCCAGCCACCCAGCCCTGGCCCGTACCGAGTTATATACCTCCCACGAGGCCTTGTTGCTGAACTACGAACAGGCGCTGACACGGCGCGATAGCTTAAGCGGCAACTGGTACAACTGCAGCGCCCATATGCTGTGGATTGGCGAACGCACTCGCCAGCTCGATGGCGCCCATGTGGAATATATGCGTGGTATTGGCAACCCCATCGGGGTAAAAGTTGGGCCCGCTATCGGCGCCGATGAGCTACTGCGCTTAATCGATGCTTTAAACCCTGAAAATATACCTGGCAAGCTCACCCTGATTACCCGCATGGGCGCCGATACCCTGGCCGAAAAACTGCCGCCACTGGCTCGGGCAGTGGCGGGGGAAGGGCACAAGGTAATCTGGTCCAGCGACCCTATGCACGGCAATACCGTGACCGCCGGCAACGGTTATAAAACCCGCTCCTTCGATAAAATATTTACCGAAATTCAGCAATTTTTTGGGGTGTTGCGGGCAGAAAACCTACACCCAGGTGGGGTACACCTAGAGATGACCGGCGCCCACGTTACCGAGTGCTTAGGCGGCAGTTATGCTGTTAGCGAGGCCGACCTAGAGCAGTGCTACCGCTCCCAGTGCGACCCCCGCCTCAATGCCCAACAAGTGTTGGAACTGGCGTTTAATATTGCGGAGTTGTTGCGGGCGTAATACCGTTTCACTAACGGGCACTACTGAAAACTATAACCCTGCCATATAGTGGTAAACCCAGTTACTATAAAGCCGACTATTTTAGCTGGCTTGATTCTACAGTTGGCACTTTGCAGAGCCTTGGGGTGGGGGCTAGCTTCTGGGGGCTTGGGAGCCAGGGATGGCGGACGAGAGCCCCAGGGATGGGTTTATGCGTCCCCCAG
>JAOXRV010000226.1 GCA_025800435.1 Cellvibrionaceae bacterium
ATTGCAATTACGAAATTTGTTGGCGCGAGTATTACCGGTTCATCAGCCATGCTGGCCGAGGGCATTCACTCGGTGGTGGATACGGGCAACCAGGGGCTCTTGCTTTATGGTATCAAACGGGCCAGCAAACCGGCCGATGAAAAGCACCCTTTTGGCTATGGCGCTGAGCTTTATTTCTGGGCGTTTGTCGTTGCCATCATGATTTTTGCGGTTGGCTCTGGTCTTTCTATTTATGAAGGGGTGCATAAAGTGCTGCATCCCGCGCCTGTGAGCGACCCGACCATTAACTTTGTGATTCTTGGGGCCGCCATGATTTTTGAAGGTTGGGCCTGGTATGTGGCTTTCAAGGAGTTTAGCACCACCAAAGGCAAGCTCGGCTGGATGGAAGCGGTCACCGATTCCAAGGATCCCACCGTCTTTACGGTTCTGTTCGAAGATTCAGCTGCTATGCTCGGCTTGATTGTTGCAGCCATTGGGATCGCCATTTCCTATTATCTCGATATTCCATGGATGGATGGTGCGGCGTCCATTGTCATCGGCATCATTCTGGCCGGAAC
>JAOXRV010000229.1 GCA_025800435.1 Cellvibrionaceae bacterium
TGCTCGGCGTCGGGGGTACCGTCATCATTACCATCGCCGATGCTGCCACCTGGGAAGTCCACCCCCTCTTCGGTATTAGAATTGATACCATCACTGTCGGCATCGGGCAGAATATAGCCGAGGCGACTAATATGCACGGCATTTGCGGCGATTGTGTATGCTGCCACACCATTGTGGCCACCCCATGCGGTGGCGCCCTGGAGTCGGGCTTGGCCAGGGACGACACGAAATAAATAGTCGCCCATATTACCGCTGTAAAAATCCACCCGGCCGCTGCTGTTAGTAGTGCGGGTATCGAGCAGTTGGTCGCCGCCATCAAGGCTGCTCGAACCGTCGACATCGTGCCACAGCTCAACATCAATACCGGCCAGCGGTAGGTCGCGGGCTCCCATACCGGAGCTGCCATCGACTTCGGAGTAGATATAAGCAGCGCTTTCATTGTGGTCTAGGGCGGTATCTAGATTGTAGACACCCGTTTGGCCGGCGAGGTGAATACCGATCTGATGGCGGCCACTTTGGTTGAGATAGAAGCGCGATGACATAATATCGATATTGTCACGCAGTGGGTTTTCGATCACGGCTTGGTAGTTGATCACTTGCGCTTCAGTGGGGGATATCGGGGGTAAATCAACCGAGATAACACCGTTGCTGCTGCCGTCGGCCACGACGGTGAAGCCGGGCAAGGGGTTGCCGGTGATAATACTGTCGACTGAAATACTGCCGGGCACAATACTGGCGTATCGTGGCAGCACCGTATGATACCGAAAGCCGCTTATACTATTGCCGCTGGCGTCTACGTCCGATGATACCTGGGTGCGGTAGCCAACAGTATCGCCTGGGCTAATGTTGCCATCGGCATCGGCGTCGTTGTCGAGCGTAAGGTCACGAACAAAACTGTTAAGCAGTTCTTCGCTGCGCAGATAATCGAGACTGACCCGAGTGGTGGCGCCACCACTGCCGCTGCTTTCGATAATCAACTCTATTTGGTCGATATCGCTAAAATCCGCACCGCTGCTGAATAGGCCATAGGGAATGCGAACGTTCGAGCTATTGGGGACTGCGCCATCGGCAATAGCACCGGGCAGAGTGACGTTGGCCACGGAGCTGCCGCCACCAGTGGTAGATAAACGCATGGTTAACATCGGTGCATTGGCATTGCCGCTGCGGGCAATCTCTTCGATACTTAGGATAAAGCCGTCGCGGCCGGTGCTGGCAGCGGATAAGTCAACATTGAGATCATTGCCGCCGTCGTTCCAGATGACAGTGGCAGTGGCGGCATCGGTAAAGTCAAAACTCAAGCTATGGTTGCTATCCCCAGGCGTGCGAGGGGTGATGTTGGCGGTTATCGCTTGGCCGTTGTTCGAGCTGCGCGAGAGGATAATTTGTCGGGTGTCACCGATAATAGTACTGGCCAAGCCCGGGTCGGTAACGGCAATATTCTGGTCGATGGTGCGGCTCAGTTCAGTCGGGGCGCCGGCGTCAGGCATTGTGGTCGCCGACATGGTTCCGCTGAAATAATCA
>JAOXRV010000271.1 GCA_025800435.1 Cellvibrionaceae bacterium
CCGAGGCCCAGGCCGAGATCAACATTAACGCCGACGCCCCCCAGCGCCAGGTCAACTTTGACCCCACTATCGGCCAATCGATATTAAACCTGCTCAACAATGCCACCGATGCCTGCCCTGAACATTTACAGGTAGAGATCGATTGGAACCACAGCAACTTTTACCTAGTAATTGAAGATGCTGGCCCGGGCATTCCTTTAGAAATTGCCGAGCAACTGGGCAAGCCTTTTGTGACCAGCAAGGGCAAGGGTTTTGGCCTGGGTTTATTTTTAAGCCACGCCAGTATCAGCCGCCATGGCGGTGAGATTAAACTTTACAACCGCCACAGCGGTGGCACCCGCACTGAGTTGCGCCTGCCCCTTAAGGGAAGCGAAGGATGAGTGAGCAAAGCATTTTACTGGTCGACGACGACGATATTTTTTTACAGGTATTAAAACGGGCATTTAGTAGGCGCGGTTACACAGTTTACACCGCTCAAACCATTGCTAGCGCCCTAGAAATTAGCCGCGAGCGACAGCCTCAACAGGCGGTGATCGACCTCAAACTGGAAGAAGAGTCGGGGCTGCATTTAATCGAACGGCTCAACGCCCAACAGCCCGATTTAAAAATGATTATGCTGACCGGCTACTCCAGCATTAGCACCGCGGTCGAGGCGATTAAACTGGGCGCGGTAAACTATCTGTGCAAACCCGCCGATGCAGATGAAATTCTCAATGCCTTTGCCCAGGCCGAGGGCAACGCCGATGTCGAAATCAGCGATCATCCACCTTCGGTAAACCGATTGGAGTGGGAACATATCCAGCGGGTACTCAAGCAACACGACGGCAATATCTCTGCCACTGCCCGGGCCTTAGGTATGCACCGGCGCACCTTACAGCGTAAATTGCAAAAGCGGCCGGTGCGCCAGTAGACTCACAGGCGAATACTAGGGCACCTCTGAATAACTCGGTGACGCTCAGGCCTTGAGGCAAGCGCCCTAGCAAGGCGCTCGCTCGAAGGCATGCTGGGCGCACGTCGAGAGTGAGCAACACCGCTAGGCCATGCGGTTATAAGCTGTGCCTCAAGGCCCCGCAGGGCGGGCCTTGAGGTAAAAGTGCCATTTACTTGGCCCAGATCATAGTTTTTCCAAACACCTCACAAATAATAGTGATTATCATTACAAAGTACTAGACGATGCAAATGACAATCATTACCATGTGCGCGCTTTCTTATCCAACCCCCCTTGGTTAAGTAGCTCTAAAGCAGGTGAAACCGACAGCTTACTGCGAAGCAGCAGCCACTGCACCGCAGCAGCATTAAACGGCCTGTGGTTTCCCTGGTCACTAAGCACTACAGGTGTCAATCAATGAAAATCAAACCCTATCTCAGTCACTGCCTACTGGCGGCGAGCCTGGGCAGCAGCCTCAGCTATGCCGAGCCAAACCAGCCCTGCGCCGAAGACGACAAAGACTGTAAACAGCCCATCTACACCCTCGATAAGGTAACCGTTACCGCCACCCGCAGCGAGACCTCAAACTCCAAGTACCCCGGCTCCATCGGTGTAATTGACAGCGAAGATATGGCCAATAGCGCCAATGTGGTCGACAGCCTATCGACGATACCCGGCCTGGAAGCCGGCGGGGACAACGGCCGCAATATCGGCTCCCAGTACACCGTTCGCGGTTTTGGCTACCAGAGTGAATCGCGGGTAATTATCAAGCAAGACGGCGTGCCCCAGTCACCCAGCCTGTTTTCTAATCATATTTCCAGCTTTCGCACCGATACCGACATTTTAAACCGGGTGGAAGTGGTTAAGGGTGCCTCCTCGGTATTGCACGGCAGTGGTGCCATTGGCGGTATCGTCGAAATGAAAACCAAAGACGCCACCGACTATTTAGCCGAAGGCGAACACTTTGGCGGCCTACTTGGGCTGCGCTATGAATCCAACAATATGCACAGTGTGCGCGCCGGTATTTACGGCAAAGCCGACTCGCTGCCGATCGACTTTTTACTCTATGGTAAAACCGCAGACTACGGCGAGATAGACCTAGCCGACGGCGGCACCCCCGACTATGAAACCATTGGCAACGACGAAGAAATAAATACCAGCTATTTAAATATCGGGTTTGATATCAGTGACGAACAGCGCCTGACTTTCTCGGTGTTTGATTTTGATGAGAGCCTGGAAACCGTTTGGCAGACCCTGTATCACTACGAAATTAACGAAGACAGCCCCGTGATTGGCTCCTTACAGCAGACTGACTACGTTGTTAACTACGACTACGCCAGCAGCAGTAATACGCTTATCGACCTATCTGCCAAGGTTTATCGAAGCAAGGCATATTACAGCCGTGGCTGGGATAATGTCGATCCAGATAACGGCAAGCGCGACCAGCTCACCTATAAAAACGAAGAAACTCGACAGGGTTTTAACCTAAAAAATATTGCTCGTTTTAACAGCGGTGCCATTGGCCATGTTTTGCTCACCGGGGTAGAGTTTAACAAGCGCGAAGAAGACGCGCTGTATCTGCGCAACGGCGTCTATAGTGATTTTGGCTCCATGCCCAATAACTATGATGACTGGGGCTTTTATCTGCAAGATGTTATCGATTTTGGTCAGTTAGAGCTGACACTGGCAGGACGCTATGATCGCTTTGACCGCTCCATCGATAGGCCCGGTGCCTTCGACTATGAAGACAGCCACTTCTCACCCAGAGTCGCCCTGGCCTATGAAATAAGCCCCGGTCTAAACTTGCTGCTGGGTTACTCAGAGACCTTTCGCGCGCCGACCCCGCATGAGACCTCCTCTGAGGGCGCCCTTAACCCCCATTACTACTATATGCCAAATGCCGACCTGGAAGCGGAAACCGCCAGGGAGTTCGAAGGCGGGTTCTCTTACAATAGCAAAGGCCTATGGCTAGCTGACGATGAAATATCGATCAAAGCCAGCTATTTTGACGGCGACATTGAAGATATGATTTCGCTGCAACGCCTGCCAGAACTGGGCACACCACCAGAGTCGAGATTTTATGCTCAGTACCAAAATATTGATAATGCCCGTCGTAAAGGCTACGAAATTGAGCTAACTTATAGCCTCAGCAAACTGGTTGTCAGCAGCAGCTTTGAGCATTTAGAGCTGTACGATGAGCAAACCGGTGAAAACGTTAACCAAGCGTTTGCCGATAAGTTGCAAATGTCTGCCACCTACGTAAACAACGAGTTGGGCCTGCAAATTGGCTTGGGCATGGATCACTGGTTCGAGCCAGACCAAAACCCCGCCACCATCGTTTCACGCGGCAAAACTTACACCTATGTGGACGGCGACTTTACCCAGTTTAACCTCAAAGGTGTGTGGAATATTCCGCTTGCCAATATGGGTATTATCGAAGCTGCCAAACTGAAGTTTGGGGTTAATAACCTGACCGATAAACAATATATCAATGCCCGCTACACCAACAACACCTCAAGGGTGGGTAATGGCAGTAATATTTATATCGATTTAGAGTTAGACTTTTAATCATTGGGGCGGCTTTGCACGGGGCCGCCCAATTCCTCAATGCCATGTTTAGACAGTATATACCTGAGCGAATGCTCCAGCTTGCCACCGCTAAACTGCTCGACAATTTTACCGCCCTTAAACAGCATCACCGTCGGCATTGCCTCAATACCATAATCATTAGACAGCTGTTGGTATTTTTCCACGTTGACCTTGGCCAATAAAAAACCACCTTGATATTGCGCCACCAACTCCGACAGCAGTGGGGTAAAGGCTTGGCAGGGCTCACACCAAGGCGCGTAAAAATCGACTAACACCGGCGTCTGCGCCGAGGTTTTAACCACCATATTATCAAACTCGGCGGCGCTTACTTCGCGCTCGTATACACTGTTTTGGGTAACTATTTTAGGCCGACGGATAAACTTAAAATAAAACAGGGCCATAAACATGATCATGCCCGCAATTAATACCAAGTGCATCCTTCAGCCCTCCTGCTTAAACTTTCCGCTATTTAAAAAATAAACCACCTGGGCGATTACCTTTTTATTGTGCATTAAAAAAGGGTGAGCCACCGGCGCCACCATATGATCGCTCATGCCCGCTAGCTTAGTCCGTTCGACCGAGACCTTACCGTCATCGGTACCGGGAATAAACTTAGACAGAATAAGATTGATTGATTTGCTACCAGCAATAATGCCCACCTCAAAATCAGCCGGGCCGAGGCGATTGGGCACACTCAGGCTGCCCGTACCCAGCTGCAAGCCCGCCTCGCCATTAATCCATTTAAAACCCGGCACCGCGCCGAGCTTATCCACCACCTCGCTGCCCTGATTGGGCGGGCCCAACATAACCACCCGGCGCAAACGCGCCAACTTGTGTTTGCTTAAATACTGGCGCACTAAAATACCGCCCATGGAGTGAGTGACAAAATTCACCCGCGATTGTGCAGGGCATTTGCTTAAAGCGGTATCGATAGCCTGATCGGCCAGAACTTCAATGGGGTAATCGCGAGAGGGATAGCCTTGGTTAACAGTGCTAAAACCAGCTTTGACAAGGGCCTTATCCATTAAGCTCATAGAGCTAGGGCTTCGGGCCAGGCCGTGCAGCAGCACCACACAATCTGTTGCCTTGGCCCCAGAGTGGGCGCTCATCACCAGGCTGAGCGCCAACGGTATGCCGAGGTGTTTAGTCCTCGAACTCTTCATCGTCGAGACCGGCGCCAAAGCTATCCTCCACTTGGCCGTCCTTAATTAGATATTCGCGCCGCTGTAAATAGGCATCGCGCATAAAACTGTATTTATCGCCACTGATGGTATCTTCGATATCCAATAGACCTGCGCGCACATCAATAAACTGCATACCGCGAGTGGAGTTGCGGGTGGGCACATGATCAATATAGCCGACTGGGCTTGTGTACATATCAACCGGCATACCCAAGCCATCGCGAACCGTTACCGGGCCCAAAAACGGCAGCACCATGTAGGGGCCGGAGTCGACCCCCCAGGCGGCCAAGGTTTGACCAAAGTCTTCGCCTTCATTGCGCTGCAGGCCCATATGCTTGGCCACATCAAATATACCTACCACCCCGAGAGAGGAGTTAATTAACAAGCGGCTGGTATCGTTGGCGGCCTGTTCAAACTTGGCCTGCAACAGATCGTTAGCGATATTGCCGAGCTCGCCAATATTGTTGAAGAAATTACTGACGCCTGTTTCCACCACATCCGGAGTGACCGCACGGTAGCCCTTGGCTATTGGTTTAAAAATAAACCCATCAACCACCTCGTTAAACTCAAACATAGAGCGGTTAAAACCCTCCCAGGGGTCTTGGGGGTTGGCTTGGGCGCCGCTGTCGCCAGAGTTAACCGTGGCACAGCCAGTGCCGGTTAACAGGGCCGCAGTGGCTATAAAGGTGGGTAGAAATCTCATTGTTATGGTATACCTAAATCACTATGGAACGGCCACATTGTAGGTCGGATCAGGCAGGGGAACAATTACGGCCGCTAACCGGGGCCGTATATCAGCAATAAGAATTGTTAAATTGGGGCTTTAGCCTAGATTTTTGCCACTCTTGGTGGGTATCTAGGCGACCCTAGGGCACCTCTGAATGACTCGATGATGCTCAGCGGGATCCTAAAGCGTACAGCTGCAAGGCGCGCTGCGCAGTGAATGCCGGCCGCCTTTATAAGCAGCCGGGCGCCGCAGATGTGCGCTTTAGGGCCCGCCCTACGGGGCCTTGAGGCAAAGGCCTGAGCGTCATCGAGTTATTCAGAGGTGCCCTAGTTACAGCGATAGTCAAACTGCAGGTCGAGGCCTTGATTGGGGCCGACCGCGTATTTCTCGCTCTTTACCTTAAAGCCATTGGGGCACTCTTGGGCAATAAGCTGTAATAGCTCAAAGCGCCGGGCCGACAGGGCCTCGGGGCTGCGCAGCCATTGAGTATTCGGCTCGACAGCTGGCTCAGGGCTCAGCACCTGGGTTTTGGCTTTGGCCGCCGCTTGGGGTTTGGCACTGGCCTGGGCCTTGGCGGCCTTGGCTTTGAATTCTGGGGAGTTGGTCGAGCCGCTGTTTTCGCCGCCGCTCAGGTCTTTGAGGATCTTGTTAATGCCGCTGTCTTGGCCGCAGAGAACATAATCACCGGTATCATCGTCCTCCAGGTCTACCGCATACACACAATCTTCGGCGTCTTGCTGCGCCTGGGCAGTGGCAACAAAACCAACAGCCAGGGCCAGTAAGGCAATAAAACTAAGGGATTTCATGGGCTTCTCCAATTAGGGCACCTCTAAATAACTCGGTGACGCTCAGGCCTTGAGGCAAAGACGCTAGTAAGGCGCTCGCTCGAAGGCATGCTGGGCGCACGTCGAGAGTGAGCAACGCCGCTAGCGCCTTTGCCTCAAGGCCCCGCAGGGCGGGCCCTAAAACACACATCTGCGGCGTTGCGCTGCTTGTAAAGGCGGCCGGCATTCACTGCGCAGCGCGCCTTGCAATTGTACGCTTTAGGGTCCCGCTGAGCATCATCGAGTTATTCAGAGGTGCCCTAATACTCTACTGATTGCTCAGTGTACCCTAAATACAAAAAATGCCACCCGTTTCCGTGTGGCATTTTTTGAAGTGCCAGCTAAACATAGATGGCCAGTTTGCGGGGCAAACTTAGAACTTCATTTCGATACCAACGCCAGCGTAGTCGTTGTCATCGCTCATGTTGTCAGCTTCTTCGTGGGTGTAGTAAGCGAACAACTTGGTTTTCTTGGACAGCTTGTAGTCAGCGCCCATGCTCCAGGTTTTGGCGTCTTCTTTAACCATATCAGATTGGCCGTACTGCAACTTCAGGGCAACGGGCTTGGAAACTTTAACCTTAGCAGATACAACCCAGCCATCACCGTCTCGCAATGAAGAACCACCAGCATCCTGATCTTCCCACAGCACACCCAACTGTACAGAGCTTACTTTAAACTGACCAACTAGGCGAAGGGCTTCGGCGCCTTCTTTTTCAACGTCCTGATCGTAAGCGACGGCTAAGTATACGCCAGCGTCTTTGTCGTCGTAGGCGATAGCGGTAGAGATACCGTCATCGCGGCTTTCGTCTTCATTGGCGATGTATGAGATTTTAGCCTTGATAGCACCGGCAATCTTAGGCGTGGTGTACTGAATCTGGTTGCTGGAGCGGTTGTCGTTCTTGGTCAGAATAGACTTGATATCACCTTCCAGATCGTTAAACAGATCCACTTTCTTTTGCGCCTTTTTGAAAGGGGTATCGTATTTACCAACGATTACCTGACCGAAGCCGCCTTCCAAACCAACAAAGATATTGCGCTGGCTAAAGGTGTCGCCATCTTTATCGCCATCGTCAATATGGGTTTCGTATTCAAACTTGTAGATAGCCTTCAGACCGTTACCCAGGTCTTCTTTGCCTTTAAAGCCAACGCGAGAAGCATTGCTTACTACTTCGGTGATGCTATCACCTTTCTCGTCGGCAGACTGAACAGCAACGTTAGCCTTACCGTAAACAGTTACATCAGCCAGAGCTGACATGGGCAGTACAGCAGCAATGGCCAGTGGCAATAGTGCTTTTTTCATGGAGTAGTCCCCTATATCGATTTTTTCAGCTATCTTTAAACGCTTGCGCGTCTTTATATTTTTAAACCACCTCGCGGTGGCCGGTTTTACATCAAAACTCGGTATAACCGCCAAAGTTAGTACCAACGGCTTGGGCTGCTATCGGCCTTTATTACAGAAACATTACAGAAATATAACTGTAGCCTAGGCCCGAAATACGAATGCAGCTAATCTAACGGTGAAATATTTCAGTTATATGACTAAGAAGGGATATTTAGAGAGTTTTTATATATTCAATAAAATCAATGACTTAGAATCATGAGATTACTAAAACTAGGTATTTTTTCGAGCGCCCGCCACAAGCGACTAAAAATTAAGCAGAAAATTTAATGATTGCCATGCCAAGCATGGAGCTAACGGCCCACTCAAATGCCTCAAGCAAGGGAAAGAATGGATTTAGACGCCAAATCCCGCACTATTTCACAGGCAAAGCCATGCAGTTGTTGGGCTTGTGGGTGCTGCATTTCTGTTGCCAGCACCTGTAGGCACTGCTCAAGATTGGGCGAGTTCTGTTCGCTTAACAGCAATAGCAGGCGAATAGTGGGGCCATTGGACTCGATAAACCTCACCTGCTCTCGCTGACGATAGACCAGTAAAAAGCTGTTCTGCTCACCTACTTGCTGTGGCTGATGCTCAGCACTGACTTGATGTACCGGGTATTGGTAAACCAACGGCCAGGCCAGCGGCGAAACTCTGGGTAAACTTGCCAGCAGTTCGGTATCGCTTAGAGCCAGCAGGCTACTGCCGTCTACCGCTTCTGCCTCGGATACATCCAGCGCCAGTTCCACCCACTCATAGTGGGCCAGCTCCAACATAAAGGGCGGGTCACAGGGGCGGGGCTCAAACTCGGTTTGCAAAAATTGCAAAAATTCCTGGCTGATGTGTAAAAAATAAGGCGAATGGCTGTGGTGTTTGCGCACAAACTCGCGCAGCAAAGCCAGCCAGTCTTCGCCGTCGTACAGCTCGCGCAATACCGGAAAGGCCCCGGCAATAAAGCCCTCAATATTGTTAAAGATAAGATCTTGATAAATTTTTACGCGCCTGGGCTCTACATCACTGGGGCCGGCCACATAATCTGGGTCGCGCAAGTGGGCGGCCATACTGGCCTGTACACATTTAAAATCATTTGAGCCCATGCTGTTGCCGCTCCGTGCTGGTGGTTGCGGCCAGGGGCTGGGCGGCGCGCTGCTGCGCCGCTTTAATTTGGCCCACCTCTCGCAATAACTCAGGCAGCGGCGGAATATTAAAATCCCGCTCAAGCAAGGTGGGTATCACCCCAAAATTTTGATAAGCCCGGTCCAGCAACTGCCACACTGGGTCAATCACATCGGCGCCGTGGGTGTCCACTTTTAAATCGTCGGCCTCATCGTAATGGCCGGCAATATGAATATATTTTGCTCGCTCGCCGGGCATGCGGTCGAGAAACTCAATCGGGTCATAGCCGTGGTTGATGCTATTCACATAGATATTATTGACATCGAGCAGAAGATCGCAGTCGGCTTCGCTCAGCACCGCATTGAGAAAGTCTATCTCTGACATCTGCTGGCCGGGCGCACAGTAATAGGAGGCATTTTCCATGGCGATGCGCTCGCCCAAAATATCCTGCACCTGGCGAATACGTGCCGCCGTATAGTGCACCGCCTCTTCGGTAAAGGGGATGGGTAATAAATCGTATAGATGACCCTGCTCGCTGCAATAAGTTAAGTGCTCAGAGTAATAGGGAACCTTGTGTTCATCCATAAAGCGGCGAATAGATTTGACCAGCTCCACATCCACCGGATCTGGCGAACCAATGGATAAAGACAAGCCGTGGCAGATAATTGGGAAGCGCTCGCTGTACTGTTTAAACTGACGCCCCAGGCGGCCGCCAACTCCAATCCAGTTTTCTGGGGCCACTTCCATAAACTGTACATCTTCAAGGCTGAGGTCTTGGGCCTCTTCCAGCATGCTGCGGCGCAGCCCCAGGCCCACGCCCTTAACTGGAAAATCTTCTGTGTACATGGTTGCCCCTGTCAATGACTAATGATGCGCTCGATAACTGTGGCCGAAGCCGCCACCCCCGCGAGTGCGGGGATAGCGGCGTTAGGGCCTTAAATTAGGCAGCGCCACCGCACTTGCCTTCACCACATTTACCTTCGCCGGCTTTTTTCTTACCGCCGCATTTACCTTCGCCGCACTTACCTTCGCCGGCTTTTTTCTTGTGGCCGCACTTACCTTCGCCGCATTTACCTTCACCGGCTTTTTTCTTGTGGCCACATTTACCTTCGCCACATTTACCTTCACCACACTTGCCTTCGGTGGCGTTGGCTGCCAATTGGTAACCGCCGGATAGCTCAGTGGCGGCAAAGGGGTTTTCAGTTGCGGCAGACACACCCAGGGAAGCAGATGCCAACATGGCTGCGCCAACGGCCGCCGCGATTGGGGTTATAGTAGTTTTCTTCGACATAACTCGTTTCCTTCTGACTAGAGTACACGGGGGGCCTAGGCCACCTACCGCATATGAAAGGTTATTATTGATCCAGCCCACACAGATTAGATGATAAACTAGGCCAAAACCAGCCATCACACGATGTGATGCCATAATTATGACGTAAAGGGCCGGTGGAAGTTCTCACGCTTTTGTCACGGGGGGCTAAAGCCTTTATGCCTGGCTAATTTCTACCCAAAGCTTATTTAGACGCTTACTGGAAACCGGCACCCGGGTTTTTAGGCTTTGGGCAAATAACGAGATACGCATTTCTTCGATTAACCAGCGGTATTCCTGCCACTTGGGGTCGGCCCGAAAGGCGGCGCCACCGAGTTTCTCCAAACGCTGCTGATGGGGCTCCCACAGGGCTTCTAGCTCGTGAATATGAAGCCGATCGCGCTGAACATTAAGGGCCACTTTATCCAAACGCAGGCTCAGGCCCTTAAGATAGCGCAGATAATCGCCAAACTGCGCCGCCCCCACTTGATAGAGGCAACCCGGATAGAACAACTGCCCCAACTGGTGATTAATATCAGCGGTGGCGTAGGCCATGGCCAGGTTATTGCGCTGGCTTTTAAGGGTCTTTTTCACCCCTACCAGAGCCACCAAAACCTTGCCCAATTCATCGGCCAGGGCCTGGGCCCGTGGCCCTAAGTCACTGCGAAGCTGGCCCAACCAGGCATTAAAATCATCCCCTTGGCGCGGCCAGGGCTCAGGCAGTAGCTCGGCCACTGCGGCACTGAGCAGGTCATCCATCACCTGATCACGGCTGCCCATATTAGCCACGCTCAGACCCAGATCTTTACCCTTGAGCAGGTTTTTCTGCAGGTTTTTGGTTTCGCTGCCAAGCTGTAACAGAGCCAGGCGCACCAGCCCCCGGCGGCTGAGATCCTCGGCTTCTAGCGGGTTATCCTGCAAACGAATAGCCGTGTGCTTGCCCTCATCGACCAGTGCCGGGTAGGCCCGAATACTGACCCCGCCGCGCTTAAGCTGGCAGGTCTTAGCCAGTTCGCCAAAGTCCCAATCGGTAATTTGCCCGCGCTCGATCTCGCTGCCCGAATCCTGCAGGCGCTTTTGCACTTGGTCTTTATAGCGCTCGCGCAAGGCTAACAAATCCCGCCCCTGTTCAATCAGACGGCCGCGCTCATCTTCGACCTTAATATTTAAGCGGTAGTAGCTATCCAGTTTTTCAATAGACCAATCTTGTGGGCCAATATCCACCGCCGTGTGGCGCTTTAACTGTTCGGCCAACACCTCCCACAAGGGTCGGTTTTGGGGGCTCATGGCGGCCAGGGCTTTATCGACAAAATTGGGCACCGGCACAAAATGTTTGCGCAGGGTTTTCGGCAGGCCTTTCACCAGGGCGATGCATTTCTCGCGCAATAAGCCCGGCACCAGCCATTCAAGTCGCGCCTCGGGCACCAGATGCAAAGCGCCCACCGGTACATGCAAACTCACACCATCGTCTTCGGCTTTGGGGTCAAAATGGTAGCTGAGCAAAAACTCCAGCCCCTCCCATTCCATAATATCCGGGAACTGGGCCTCGCCCACATCCTCGGCACTGTGGCGCATCAGCAGCTCGCGCTCAAAGTACAACAGCTTGGGCTGCTGCTGTTCGGCCTGCTTGCGCCAGTGCTCAAAGCCGGCCAGGTTGACTACCTGCTCGGGAATACGCTCCTGGTAAAACCCGTATAATACTTCGTCGTCCACCAGAATATCCCGGCGCCGACTTTTGGCTTCTAAATCCTGCAGTTCTTGCAACAGCGCCTGGTTGTGCTTAAAAAACGGCGCCTTTAAGCCGGCACCCTTGCGGCTCTGGGGGTATTTGCCTTCAACCAGGGCCTGGCGAATAAACAACTCCCGGCACTGTGCCGGGTCTATCTGGCTGTAATTAACCCGCTGCTTTTCCACCAGCACCAGACCGTAGAGCCCAATTTTTTCAAACGCCATTACCTGGCCGGAGCGGCTATTATAATGGGGTTCAAAATAACTGCGCTTGATCAAGTGTTTGGCCGCAGCCAAGGCCCAATCCGGCTCAATTTTGGCAACTGTGTGGGCAAATAGTTGTGAGGTTTCTATCAGCTCGGCGGCCACTAGCCACTTGGGGCGTTTTTTATACTGGCCCGAGCCCGGGAAGATACTGAATTTACGGTTGCGCGCCCCTAGGTATTCCCGCTCTTCGCTTAAATTACCAATTCGCCCCAGCAGGCCGGTGATTAGGGCACGGTGAATATTCTCGTAACTGGCCGCTTCTTTATTGAGCTTGGGCTGTAGCTTTAAATCTTTTAGGGCCAAACGCAGTTGGGTATGTATATCCCGCCATTCGCGCAGGCGCAAATAGGATAAAAACTCCCGCTTACACTGTTTGCGCCACTGATTTTGGGACAATTCTTGACGCTGCGACTCGGCGTAGTGCCACAAATTAATTAGGCTGACAAAGTCTGAGTGGTCGTCTTTAAAGCGCCGGTGTTTTTCATCGGCCTGCTGTTTTTTCTCGGCCGGGCGCTCGCGCGGGTCTTGAATCGACAGGGCGCTGGCAATAATCAACAGCTCTTCCAAACAGCCCAGGTTGGCCGCCGCCAGCACCATACGCGCCAGGCTGGGGTCGATATTTAAGCGGCTGATCTGTCGCCCCATGGGGCTGAGCTGGTCGTTGTTATCGATCGCCTGCAACTCGTGCAGCAACTTAAAGCCGTCGCTGATCAGGCGCGAATCCGGCGCATCCACAAACGGAAAGCGGCGCACATCGCCGATGCGCATCTGCAACATCTGCAAAATAACCGCACCTAAATTGGTGCGCAATATCTCCGCATCGGTAAACTCTGGCCGCGATAAAAAATCTTCTTCGCTGTAGAGCCGAATACACAGGCCCTCGCTGACCCGGCCACAGCGGCCCATGCGCTGGTTGGCGCTGGCCTGTGACACCGCCTCAATCGGCAGGCGTTGCACCTTGGTTTTATAACTGTAGCGAGAAATACGTGCGGTGCCCGGGTCGATCACATAGCGAATACCCGGCACCGTAATCGAGGTTTCGGCCACATTGGTGGCCAGCACAATGCGCCGGCCCTTATGGCCCTGAAACACTTTATTTTGCTCGGCCAAACTCAGCCTTGCATACAGCGGCAATACCTCAAAATGCGGAAAGTTAGCCTTGCGAATGGCCAGCGCCGCCTCGCGAATTTCGCGCTCACCACTTAAAAACACCAGCACATCGCCACCGCGTTTACCGCTGGCTTTTTCCAGCTGACCAATCTCCTCGACCGCCTCGACAATGGCGCGGTTTATGTCTTGATCGTCACTGTCGCGATCGGCCATGGGCCGATACAAGACCTCGACCGGGTAGGTGCGGCCAGACACCTCAATGATAGGGGCCTGGTTAAAGTGCTGGCTAAAACGCTCCACATCGATGGTGGCCGAGGTGATGATTACTTTCAGATCGGGGCGCTTGGGCAAAATGGTCTTGAGATACCCCAACAAAAAATCGATATTAAGGCTGCGCTCGTGGGCCTCGTCGATAATGATGGTGTCGTATTTATTTAAAAAGCGATCGTGCTGAATCTCCGCCAGTAAAATACCGTCGGTCATCAGCTTGATATACGTCTCTGGGCCGGAGTGGTCAGTAAAGCGCACCTGATAACCCACCTGCTCACCCAGGGGGCTACCCACTTCTTCGGCAATGCGCGCCGCCACCGTGCGCGCGGCAATACGGCGGGGTTGGGTATGGCCAATTAACCCCTTGCGACCGCGCCCCAACTCTAAACAAATTTTTGGCAACTGGGTGGTCTTACCCGAGCCGGTCTCACCGGCCACCACCACCACTTGGTGCTCGGCAATGGCGGCACTGATCTGCTCGCGCTTGGCGGCAATGGGCAGGTTTTCGGGGAAGTTAAGCAGCGGCACCGAATCGACCCGGCGCTGATGCAGCGCCGCCGAGGCGGCAATGGCACCGCTGAGCTTGGCCAGGCCTTTATCAATGGCCTGGCCCGCATCTTGGCGCTTGGCCAGCTCCTGCAACTGGCGCCGCAGGCGGTGATAATCCCGCCCCATTACCTGGGGCAATAATTGGCGGGCTTGGGCGAGGCTGCTGGAATCGGTCATTTAAATCGGGGCAAAAGCCCAATTATAAATCAGCAACACCTATCACCCAAGCGGACATACATCTTGGCTGGAATTTTGATGCCAAAAGTTACCCAGGGTCTAGGCTTGAGGGTTGGGGGGTACTTTCGCAGTGACTAGGCTTCCGGACGAAACGGGGGCCAGCTGCTGGACGCAGCGCTTTCGGAACGGAGAAAGTGCCCCCCAACCCTCAAGCTGGGTTTTGTTACCAAAGGCGGGGACACATGGCCTCTTCCTAGCAGCAACACCAAGCGCTACCAGCGATAAGCCGCCCCCAAATAAAGGCCCCGGCCCTGGCCGACAAAATAGCGGTATTGGCCAAAGGCATAATCGGCCCGCTCGGCGTAATCCCGGTCGGCCAGGTTGGTCATGCGCGCCGATAGCTGCCAGTCTTGCAGCTCGTAGGCCAGGCGCAAATTAAACAGCGAGTGGCCCTTATAGCGGTGTTGGTTCTGGGGGTCGAGGTAGTGCTCGCCCAAATACACCCACTCTAACTCCGCTTGCAACTGCGCAAACGGTTGCCACAAAACCCGGCCATTGGCCTGGCGCCGGGGGGCGGTATCCACATCGTTGCCGTCGATATTGCCCAGACCGGCATCGGGGTTATTGCTGTATTGATGGCGGGCGTAACTGGCCACCAGGCCCAACTGCCACTGGGGGCCCAGGCGGTAGTTAAGATCCAGCTCTAGCCCCGCATGCTCGGTTTCCCCGGCATCGATATAAAAGCCATCGGTATCGCGGAAAATATAATCTTCTTTTTCCATCGCGTAGCTGGCCAAACTCAGCGCCAGATCAGTGCCGCTGTAGCGCAGGCCCAACTCAATACTGGCCAGGGATTCGGAATCTAAGTTGGCCTCTAGCTGGCCCTTTTGCAAACGGTACAACTCCGAGGTCTGGGGCGCGCGGAAGCTTTTGGCCAGACGCCCAAACAACTGCCACCGCTCGCTTAGGCCCTGCTGCAGGCCCAACTGATAGCTGACATTATCGTAACTGTCGCGGCGGTCGGCGGGGCGGGCGTGGCGGCAAGTTTTGACACTGCCAAACAGGGTACAAGGGCTGCCGTCGACCTTGAGCGCACCGTCTGTAGTACGGTTATCGTAGTCGTAGCGCAAGCTTTCATAGCGCAGGCCCCAGTCGATAGTGGTGGCGGCCGCCGGCTGCCAGCGCCAGCTGCTGTAAATAGCGCCCACTTGGCTATCCACCTGGTAATCGTAATGCAGGCCCTGGGGAATGGTGGCGCGCAAAAAAGCACTGGGATGGTCGGTGGGCCCAGGCTGATATTCGCGCAGCTGCATATCGGCCCACTCCACATCGACACCAATGCGCCAGTCTAGGTTTTCCGACCAAGCCTGCTGCCATAGGGCCTGGGCGCCAAAGCTCTGCTGCTCATTCGCCTCCAGCGCCTGACCCGGTAAAAAGTGCTGGATAAAATCCATTTCGCTGTGACGCACATAGGGCGTAATGGCCAAGCTGCCAGCGTCCAGGTGCCACTCTAGGCGCGAGCTTAAGCGCAGCGCTTTAGCATTGCGATAAGCTTCAGGATTGGGGTTGGTCCGCTTAATATCCGAGTCTTGATAAGCGTTTTCGCCATAGATATAGCCGGCGGTTTCCTGCTGCAAATTACTGGCCGAGAGCAGGGTTTGGCTGCTAAAGCCCTCGCCCTGATAATCGTGGCGCAGGCCCAGCTTTTGCTGATCGTAACCCGAGGCATCTTTATAGCCGCCATCGCTGCTGCCGCTAAGGCGCAGCTCTAACTTTTGCTGATTAAACTGTTGGCCCCAACGCAGCTGGGCGCGGCCGTAGTCATCTGGCCCGGCCTGCAAGCTTAGACGACCGCCTTGGCGCGGGCTGGGCGAGAGCACATTAATAATACCGTGCAGAGCGTTGCTGCCGTAGAACACCGTGCCCGGGCCTTTTAACACCTCAATGGCGCCGGCCTGCTCACTATTTAGTTCCAGCAATTGGTTTACATTACAAAAGCCCACCGGGCGGGTGGGGATACCATCTTCGGCCACCAGGTATTCACCGCAACTACCGGGGCCGGTAAACACCGGCGAGCGCAGCGCGGTCAAATGCTCCTGGCCATTGCCTCGGCTAACCCAAGTGCCGCTCACCCGGGCCAAAGCTTCGTTAATATGCACCGGGGCAATACGCTCCAGCTCTTTATCATTTACCTGGCCGATGGCAACACTGGTTTGAGCTTGGGGGGTTTTCTCTGCGGTTACCGTCAGCTGCTCTAGTTCATCAGCGGCAATAGCGGGCTGTGCGGTCAACATCAATAGGCTTGCGGCCAATGGCAATTTGCTGGTCATGGTATCTCTGGCTAAGTTTAGAATTTAATCGTGCCGATTATTTGAGAGAGCCGGCGCAGTTGCAAGGCTGGCCGGCAAAGATTGCGCGGAAGGTCAAATTAGAGCTGAGGGCTGACCGCCGCCGCCACTCGTTTGGCCTTGGCCAAGGCCTGTTCCAGCTCCGGGGCACGGGCCAGACCCACCCCCATACGCCGCTGACCGGCCACCTCGGGTTTGCCAAACAGGCGCAAATCGGTACCGGGCTCGGCCAGGGCCAGCTGCAAATTATTAAAGCGCGCCTGCTGAGACTCCCCTTCGACCAATATCACCGCCGAGGCCGAGGGGCCGTTAAACTCAATCTGCGGGATGGGCAGGCCGAGAATGGCGCGGGCGTGCAGAGCAAATTCCGACAGCGGTTGCGAGATCAGGGTGACCATACCGGTATCGTGAGGGCGCGGCGACACCTCACTAAAATAAACCGCATCGCCTTTGATAAACAACTCTACCCCAAATAAACCGCGCCCGCCCAGGGCCTCGGTAATGGCCGCTGCCACCTGTTTGGATTTTTGTAAGGCCTGCGCGCTCATGGCCTGGGGCTGCCAGGATTCGCGGTAATCGCCATCTTGCTGGCGGTGGCCAATCGGCTCGCAAAAGCTGGTGCCACCACTGTGGCGCACGGTCAACAGGGTAATTTCGTAATCGAAATCGACAAAGCCTTCGACAATCACTCGGCCGGCACCGGCGCGGCCGCCGGCCTGGGCGTAATCCCAAGCGGGGTCGATATCTGCGGCGCTTTTTACCAGGCTCTGGCCCTTGCCAGAAGAACTCATAATCGGTTTCACCACACAGGGTAATCCGACCGCTTCAACCGCTGCTTGATACTGCTCGGGGTTATCGGCAAATTGGTAGGCGGAGGTGGGCAGGCCCAGCTCTTCGGCGGCCAGGCGGCGGATACCCTCGCGGTTCATGGTCAGCCCGGCGGCGCGGGCAGTGGGCACCACGGTAAAACCTTCGGCCTCAAGCGCCAGCAGCTCATCGGTGGCAATGGCCTCGATCTCGGGCACGATATAGTGGGGCTGTTCCAACTCGATTACCCGGCGCAGCTCGGCGCCGTCGAGCATGGAAAAACAATGGCTGCGATCGGCCACCTGCATGGCCGGGGCATTGGCGTAGCGATCGCAGGCGATCACCTCGCAGCCCAGGCGTTTTAACTCAATCACCACTTCCTTGCCCAGCTCGCCAGCGCCACACAGCAGCACCCGGGTGGCAGTAGGGGAAAATGGCGTACCGATACTGGTCGTCATTTCGACTTTACTCATTTTTCAATTATTCAGACAAAAACGGATTCATTTTCCGCGCCCGCACTTTCATCTGTGCAAACACTTCGAGCTTTTGCTCGTTGTCCATGGTGCCCCACAGGCCTATCTCTTCACCGCTGCGGTAACAGCCGGTGCAGATGTCGTCGTCATTTAATACGCAGATAGAAACACAGGGGGATGGCAGTGGCGCCTCTTGGTTGGCAAACTGTTTAACCATTAGTCCAGCGGCTCCAACTCGGCGTTAAAGCGGCCCAAATTATCCACATAGACCTGGGCGTTAAGCTTTAAGAATTCGGCGGTGGCACCGTCAATTTGCTTGACCACTTTGGCTGGGGAACCCAACACCATGGAGTTATCGGGAATCTCGGTGCCCTCGGTCACCAGCGCATTGGCACCAATAATACAGTTTTTGCCAATCTTGACGCGATTGAGCACCACTGCACCAATACCAATCAGGCTGTTATCACCAATATCGCAGCCGTGCAGCATCACATTGTGGCCGATGATAACGCCCTTGCCCAAATTGAGCTGTACACCGGGGTCGGTGTGCAGTACGGCGCCGTCTTGAACATTGCTGTTCTCGCCGATGGTGATGGTGTCGTTATCGCCGCGCAGTACTGCGTTAAACCAGATGCTGGCGTTATCGTGCAAGACGACGTCGCCAATAACATCAGCACTGGGGGCAATAAAGTGATTTTCGCCCAGCAATTGTGGGGCTTTGTTTCCGAGGCGGTACTTCATGTTTTTATTCTCAGGCTAACACGGCCGCCTATTATGAAGCTTATGGCGCTAACCGTACACCTTCACCGGCGCGGCGCTTTCCTCGGTAATACCCGCACCTAAAGTATCGTTTAAAAAAGCGGTCAGTACACCGGCGGTAAAGCCCCAAATTTTATAGCCCTCGTAATGCCACACTGGGGCCCAGTAGCGGCCCTTATCGCCATTGAACACATCGGTGCGGGTACGGCTGTCTTCGCCGAGGAAGTAGCTGACCGGCACACTAAAAATAGCATCCAGCTCGTCGTAGTTGGGCTCTAGCTCAATATTGTGGGGCACTACCCCAACAAAGGGGGTAACGTGAATGCCCATGCGGGTATAAGCGGCGGGCAGGCTCGCTAAAATTTCGACCTTTTGCGGGTGCAGGCCTATTTCTTCGTGGCTTTCACGCAGGGCGGTTTCCATCAACGAGCGATCTTGCGCCTCCCACTTACCACCGGGAAAGGCCACCTGGCCCGAGTGGCTGTTCATATGCTCGGCGCGACGGGTGAGGACGATTTCCGGCTCGACGGGGTGGTCAGTTACGGCCAACAACACTGCCGCCTGTCGGCTAGTCTTGCCCGACTCCTGACTGATTGGCTGTTGCTCCAAGCCGTCGCGTAAGCGTTTTAACATGATGTCCTCTGCTAATTTGATCCGTCCTGGAGTATAAACCGATTTCGCTGAACCTGCCTTAACCGCCCGCCAGCTATGGGCTTGGCGTTTTTTGGCGCGACAGCAACCGCAAGTCGGCCTGGGCTGTACCGCGCCGCGGGGCTAGTTCAAAATCTGTAAAAAGCAAATAATAAGACCTAATCCTTATAAAAAGTTGATCTATGCGACAGGGTACCCAGGAAAAACCCAAGTTGCTACTATCGCCCAAAGACTGAGGTGTCAAAAAAACCACAGATCCTAGGCAACACAAGACCATAAGTTTGCAAGCACAAAAACTTGACAGCAAGACAGTCTGCAAACGTTGACTACAGGAGTTACCAATGAGCAAGCAAACCACCGAATTGAGCTTTGACGAGCTAAAGGACTTAGCCGTTAACGACCCACAAGCTTTTGAGGCCTACCGCAGCGCTCAGATCGAGGCGGCCATCACCAGCGCCCCCAGCCATATGCAGCGTCGCCTGCGCGGCTTGCAGTTTCAGGTGGATGCCCAGCGCAAGATCCACAGCAACCCCATGGGCTCCTGCGTCAAGGTCTATCAGATGATGCAGCAATCCCTGGCCGAGCTGGATACCCTACTCAATCAACAGAGCCAGCTGTGCCCTGAGACCCCTATCGAAGATTCCCGCCCCGCCAAGGTGCTGAGCTTCCCCGGCTAAACGGGTTATAATGCCGGGCCCCGAAATCAGAGCCCTAAGAGAGCCCGGCATGAAGCATTGCAGCCACTGTGGCGATACCGTCTCCCTAATGATCCCCCCAGGGGATGACCGTGAGCGCCACGTCTGTGACGGTTGTGAAACCATCCACTACAGCAACCCCCGCATTATTGCCGGCTGCCTACCTATCCACGAAGACAAGGTGCTGCTCTGTCGCCGGGCGATTGAGCCCCGCTATGACAAGTGGACCCTGCCCGCCGGCTTTATGGAAAATGGCGAGAGCACCGAAGAAGGGGCTCTGCGCGAGGCCTGGGAAGAGGCCCGAGCCAAACTTGAGCTGGACAGTCTTTACACCCTCTACAGCCTGCCCCAAATCAACCAAGTGCATATGTTTTACCGGGGCCATTTAAGCGATCTGAATTTCTCACCGGGGCCCGAATCCCTGGAGGTGCGCCTGTTTAGCGAAGACGAGATACCCTGGGATGAGCTGGCCTTTTTGGTGGTGGGCAAAACCCTTAAACACTATTTTGCCGACCGCCAACAGGGCCACTACCCAGTGCACTCCGACACCCTGGTACACCCCAAAGGCCGGGACTGGAAGCCACCAACACAAACCCGCTATACCCTCAGCAGCGCCAACCCGGCCAACCACGGGCCCAAAGACTAAAGCTCGAACCGGGCGACCAAGCCATAGGCCGGTTCTTCATAATGTTGATAGCCCCTGGCACCAGTGCACTGCTGTCCGGGGAAACTCGAATTCGACACCTACCCACCTGTGTCACCCCCGTGAAAACGCACTGCTGTCCGGGGAAAATTTAACTGGTTTCGCTAGAGACCATGAAGGCGTTGGCTTTAAGAGGTAAAGCGC
>JAOXRV010000275.1 GCA_025800435.1 Cellvibrionaceae bacterium
CCGATATGCTGGCCAACCGGGCGGACATTTATAATCTGGGTGATATTTTGGGGGGCATGGATGAACAGTTTGCCCTAAGTTATATCGAAAACGCATTAACCTCCAACCCGGTACTGGCGCCACTGGCGCTGCGGGAGATGGCCGATGTTTATAAGCTGATCGACTTGGCCAGGGGAGCCAATATCACCACTACAGATCTAAGTCATCAATACAGTGGCGCCGAGCTCAATGAAATTACCGAGATACTGCAAAAGATGATGCGCATCCAAGAGGTGGTACTCAAGGTAAACCAGCAGTATATTGCCTCCGCCGCCCAGGACGATAAATACCGTACCGAGCCCGCTTTTAAGCTCCAGGGCAGCTACCGCAATATGAATAAAATGACCGAAAAAATCTCGGCGGTTATGAATGAGGCGGAGTTAATGCAGATGATTGCCGATCACTACCTGGGAGAGGCCCAGTTGCTGACCACTGGCGCCGAGGCAAACCTACTTAAACTGGCAGAGCTACGGGGCAATATCACTTCAGCCCAAAGCGAGCGCTGGCAAAAAATTAAAGCCGATTTTCAGCGTGCCAAAGCCATGGGTGGAGACGATGTGGATACTGGAGCCAAGGTCGTGGCTCAGTTGTCGGATTTGGTCAGCGGTGTTGAAAGCTTGGCGGGTATTGCCGCCAAGCTGCGCGGTATTGAAAAGTAAAGCTTACTCAACGGATTGATTTAGGTCGTTAAGGAGCTGCATAACCTGATCACTGGCGGCTTCCATTTCTTTAAGCAGTAAAATGGCATCCTGGTGTTTACCTTGGTCGATCATTTGCAGGGCCAGAACGCCGCAATCGTGAACTTTTTGGTGGGGGCGCTCTATCGCGCTAAATACTGGGGACTTACCGTATTTTTGCCGGCCCTCATTATCATACCACTTACCCAGGCGGCAGTTGTGGTGGTTGGCAAAACCATCGGCGGGGGCTTGGCGCTTGCCGGAGGCAACGGCGTAAATTTCTCCTTTCCAGACGATATGATCGAGTTTAACGGTCTGTATAAACGTGCGCAGTGAAGCCATATTGATGGCGGATTTCATGCTGTTGCAGCTGCCGATTATCTGTTGGTAATCACTGTTTAATCTGGCCACCCCCTCGGATAGCTCATTATTGCTGTTCTGAATAACATTGACCGAGTTAACGGTATCGGAAGTGGAGTGAATTATTTGCCCCACCAGATCCGATACCTCATTGGCAGAGGTATTGGTGTTATTAGCCAGTGAGCGGACTTCATCGGCCACCACACTAAAGCCTCGCCCGGCCTCCCCAGCGCGCGCCGCTTCGATGGCGGCATTTAGGGCGAGTAAATTGGTTTGATCAGAAATTTTAGAAATAGTGGCCACAAAGGAGTTAATATTGTCGGCCATTTCCGATAGGCCAGAGATATTCTTGGTCATACCCCCCATATTTTCAGTCAAACCTTTCATCTCAGCGACGATGGTTTCGAGAGACTGGCTGGAGACATCGAGCAGCCCACTTATTTTTTCGCTGGAGCGGCTCTCGGTTTCAATAGCTTGGTGGGAGTTAAGAACGGTTTCACGAATGCCTTCAACCTCTTGAATACAGTGCAGGGTGCATTCTAACAGCATTGCCTCAAACGGTGACTCCTGTTGCTCGGCAATCTCGGCTTGGGTGTTTTGCTTGGCAAGCAATGATTGATTCTGTTCCTTTAGTTGAATCAGCTTACGGCGCAGTTTACGGTTCTCCTCCTCCACGGCGAGATAGCGTGATTTTTGTACAAACATGGAATCCAGTCTCTCTATATAAGTAAATAGTCTCTAGCGATTAACTATATCGGCGTGTTGGCCAAAAGTTTAATCACCTTAAGCGTAGATCAACTGAGGTGTCTTATGGGGGAGAATGGCGCCACTTTAGCAGTGGCGCTGAAGGGTAATAGTGGCCTATTTAACCTTTGTTTGGTCGCCACCGGTAATAATGGCGAATTGACCAAAATCGAGGTATTTGACCATGGTTTTATTGAGTTCCTGCTGGCTTAATCCCTGTAGGCGTTGCTCAAATTGTTTAGACCACTGCATGGTGCGGCCCAGGTAGGCATTGTTATTGAGTGTGCCGATCAGCTCGGCGTCTTGGGCGCGGCTGACTTTGCTGGCCTGCTTAAGGCCGGCTTTGGCTTGGTCAATCTCTTGCTGGGTAAAGCCCTCTTTAATAATGGACTCAATCACCTCTTTAACGGCCTGTTTCACCTTGCTGAGGTTCTGTGGTGCGCTAATGGCGTAGATAGCAAAGGCGCTGCGTTCATCCATTGAAGACTGACGTAAAAACGAGCCGGTGCCATAGCTGAGGCCATCTTGCTGACGCAGGCGGGTGGCCAAGCGGCTATTGAGAAAACCGCCCCCCAGCAAATAATTGCCCAGTGCCAAGGCGGGGCTATCGGGGTGCTTGTCGCTTAGTGGCAGGGAATAGGTGGCAACATATACCGCATTCTCTTTATCCGCCGTGTCAAAGTGAATAGGCTTGGTATCAACTTCTACTACCGGCCGGTCAATGCGCTGATAGCGCTGTGGGGCCTTCCAATCGGCCAGCAATTTCTCCAATATCGGTTTTACCTCGGCCGGGTCAAAATCACCAATAATACTAATTTCGCCGTGGCTAGCGCCATAAAATTGCTGGTGAAATGTTTTAAGGTCTGCGTGTTTGACCACCGCTAAATTCTCAATAGATTCAGCATAAGTGGGGATATAATAAGGGTGGGCCGGCTCGTAGTTACGATGGCGACGGCTGTACTCCCTAAAAACCAAAGCTTGAGGGTTTTGCAGGTTTTCTTCCAAATCCACTTTTTGGGTAGCCTGGTATTGTTGAAATTCTTTTAGCTCAAAGCTGGGCTCTTTCAATACGTGCACGGCAAGCTCTAAGGCTTGCACTAAACTATCGCGCTTGCCACTAATAGAGGCGTTAAAGCCTGTGGCCGAACCCGAGAAGCCCGCTGCAATTTTTAACTCATCCAGCTTATCTTGCAGCTGCTCGCGAGTATAGCCAGCGCTGCCTCTGCTCAGTAGGGCGCCGACGGTAGCGGCTATATCGCGCTTATTCTGCAGGCTTTTTTCATCGCCAATACTAAAGCTTAGCCGTACTTCTA
>JAOXRV010000353.1 GCA_025800435.1 Cellvibrionaceae bacterium
GTGGGCAGTAACTGCTCTGTGTTCTCGTACGCCCAGCCGTAATATTGGCACGTGGCTAGCTCAACATAGTCGGCCTCAAGTGCCACGCATAGCTCGATAATGCGGTCGATCTGATCAATATTGTGCCGATGCGTTACAAAATTAAGTACCATCGGATAGCCTTGCGCTTTGACCTCACGCGCCATCGCTAACTTTTGCTCAAAGGCTTTTTTGGAACCGGCCAACATATTGTTGACGTCAGCATCACTGGCTTGAAAACTGATCTGGATATGGTCAAGCCCGGCCTGTTTAAACGCTGCCATTTTTGCGGCATTTAGACCCACGCCTGATGTGATGAGATTGGTGTAATAACCCAGTTCATGCGCCCCCGCGATCAGGTCTGCGAGATCTTGGCGCACCAGCGGCTCACCACCTGAGAACCCAAGCTGCACAGCGCCCATTTCGCGGCCTTGCGCAAACACATCTAGCCATTGCTGGGTGGTTAACTCAGCACCAGCGCCGGCAAAATCAAGCGGATTGGAGCAGTAAGGGCATTGCAGCGGGCACTTATACGTCAGCTCCGCCAGCAACCATAAGGGTTTACCGTGTGGTTTTTCATGGCCAAAGGCAGGATTAGGTAGCCCGCTTTGCCCACTACAAGGTGATCCAGTTTTGCGCATGGGCTTCTCCCAAAAACTCGACGATATCTTGGCTGATATCACCCGCATCAGCGAACTTCTGCTGTAGCTGCGCGATGATCTGCTGCACATCACGCTCGCCATCTACCAATGCGAGAATTTCACCCGCAGGTCCATTGAGCTGGATCATGCCCTCTGGGTAG
>JAOXRV010000395.1 GCA_025800435.1 Cellvibrionaceae bacterium
CGCTGTATTGCTTACCCTGGTAAAAGTGCTCGACCGTGGCAAACAGCTCGGCGTTATCAAGCGGCACCGTGTAGGTGGCGACCATCGAAGCGCTGCGCTTGGGCGAGAACGGCAGCTGATTGCCTTTACAGGCGGCGTTACAGGCGGTGCCCACTACCCCAGTCTGATCCGAGATCTCAGTATCTTGGTAAGAGTAGGTAAAGAACAGGTCGAGGTTTTCATTGGGCAGGTAGCGTACATCCAGCTCGAAGCCCTGGCCCTCTGCTTCACCCAGGTTTTCGACCTTGGTGGCACCATTGTCAAAATAGGATAATTGCAGGTCTTCATAAACGTAGGAGTAGAGTGCGAAGTTGGCCTGTAAGGTGTTTTCAAGCAGTTTGGCCTTTACCCCAATTTCAAAACTGTCGACGGTCTCGGGGGCAAAGGCTTCGGGTTTGGTGCCGGCATCGGCAACGCCGTCTTCGTCGTTATCGACCAAGACAGCACCGTAAGTGGTGTAGCCGCCGGACTTGTAACCCTGGCCGTAGTTGGCGTACAGACTAATTTCGTCGCTCAACTGCCAGTTGGCGGCGATCCGCTGGGTGGTGTCGCTCCAGGTGGTTTCGTCGTAGACAAAATCGGGGATTGAGTACTCAAAGTTAAAGTTGTTGCCCAGATAGCCACCGGAATCGAGCACCTTAATGCCCATTTCTTTGGTGTCGCGGGTATAGCGCACGCCGTACATCAGGTCCAGGTCGTCGATTGGGGTCCAGGTCAAATCCAGAAACACGGCCCAGCCGTCGGCTTCAACCTTATTAAAAATATCTTCGGATTTATAATCTTGTGCCAGCGCAGTGGCCTCGGCAATATCCGCGGCGGTGGGCTCGGCGTCAAGCCAATAGCGCAAAAAGTTGGGGTCGGCGCAACCACCGCTAACCGGGCCATCAAAATCATCCGCATCGGTGCGGCCAATGGCGTTACACAGATCGTTTTCGTTGGCAATGGTGCCGGTGTGGGCATCAATGCTTTCGTTGTAGTAGCTGGCCCCTAAAAAGCCAACCAAGCTGTCGCTGGCCTCAAAGTTCAGGCGCAGCTCCTGGCTGAAGTAATCGATATCGGTATCCAGGAAAAAATTATCAATCAGCTCTGGGCGCGCGTCGTAGTCTTCCAGGTAATAAAAGTTATAGGTTTTCCAGCCGGTGATCGAGGTCAGGCTCATGCTGTCGCTCAGGTCCCACTCGATATTGGCGTTGATATTGGCAATCTCGCCCTCGTCGATGGCGTCTTCACCCTTGAGGTCTTGGCTGACTTTATTTTTTGGCAGCCCCAGCTGCGGATCCCAATAAATTGAGGAGTTTTGCTCTCGGTCTTCATATTGGGCAGTGATGGTGGCATCTACGGTCTCGCCGGCGTAGCGCAGCGCCAGGCGTGCGGAGCTGCGCTCGTGAAAGCCAAAATCGTCGCCGCCTTGAATGTTCTCCAGGTAGCCATCTTCAGAAAGGTTGTAGACACTGGCGCGCAGGAACAAGGTCTCGCTGAGCGGCTGGTTAACGGTGCCGGTGACTTCGTGGCGGCCGTATTCGGCCAGGCCGAGTTTAACTTTGCCCTCAAACTGTTCGACTGGCTTTTGAGTTTTAATACTGACCGCGCCGGCGATGGCGTTGCGGCCGAACAGGGTGCCCTGGGGGCCTTTAACAATTTCGGCTCCGGCCATATCGTAAAAAGAGCTGTTAACCCCACCGGTGCGACCGGCCCAAACGCCGTCGACAAATACCGCTACAGAAGGATCACCGCCGACACCGAAGTCGTTGGTGCTGATGCCGCGCATGGCCATGGCATCGGCAAAGCTGTCTTCGGTGGCGCCGCTAAAGCCGGGCGTTAGGGTGACTAGGTCACGCACATCTTCAACCCCGGCGCGCTCCATAAATTGCCCGCCAAAAGCGGATACTGACAGTGGTACATCTTGTAAACTTTGTTCGCGTTTTTGCGCAGTGACGACAACTTCTTCAATTTCTACTGCGGTGGCACTGGCGCAGCTGGCGGCAATTGCCAGCGATAGTAAGGTTTTCGGTAAGGCGGGTAGGGTCTTGCTCATGGTTTAACTCTCCGGTGGCGGAATAAAGCTTGTCGTGTTCCCAGCTGCGATGGCCGGGCTTGCTTTTTGTTTTCCTTAGCGCGTTTTATTATCGGGGGTATAACACATTGTCGATGGTCGAGCCTTGGTTTTGGGCACGACTGCATTTCATCCTAAAGGGCTGGTAGGGGTAAACAATGCCCCGTTTGGGGTAAGCTCAGTCGCTGAGGTCGCCAGGTTTGGCAAAATAACCCGCCAGTGGGTCCTCACTGGGGGCCTGCTCAAAGTGGCTGAGGGAGTTTAAAAATAAAGAGAACAGCTCGGTCTGAGAGCTGACATCCAGCTTTTGGTACATATTTTTGCGGTGGCGGCGCAAGGTCTCTGGGGAAATACCCAGTTTTTCGGCCGATAGGTTAGTATTGTGGCCCTGCAGCATTAACCCCAGCACGTCTTTTTCGCGGCCGGTCAGCAACGAGCGGCCAAACAGGTCAAAGGCTCGGTGCACACTTTTATTAACCCCGCTGACATCGATTTTTTCGCCTTCGCGGTCAGTCAGCTTGACCAGCCGCGCGTGCAGCTGGGATAGGCTGCGAATACTGGGTTCGATATTTTGCAAAAACGCCAGCTCGGCGGCGCTAAAGTGGGCGGTTTGTTTATTGCGCATCAGCGAGATATGCAGGCAGGCATCGTCGTCCAGCTCGATGATATAGGCGATCTCGTCGCTGGTATCGAGCAGGGCATAATAGCTGCGGTAGTAGTCGCTCTGCTTTAGATCTGAGGCGCTGATCTCGGTAATACGGTAGACCCCCGGGGATTTTTGGTGGGTAACCGCCGACAGGTAAAAGGGGTCTTGCAGATAGCCGCCGTTGATATAGCGGTCGATCTGTACGTCGATCTCTTCTTTGGCGATCTCGTAATACAGGGCTTCGGGGGCTAAATCGCGCCGAAACAGCCAGATCTGGGGGTGGTCAAAGGCCATTAATTGGCTTAACACTGCCACCATCTTGGGGAAGAAGCCGTCTTGGCCGGTTTGCCCGATTATCTCCGCCAGGGCACGGTTCCACAGGTTTA
>JAOXRV010000412.1 GCA_025800435.1 Cellvibrionaceae bacterium
CCATTTTTTCCGACTGCCTAGTTGTTTCCTTTGAAATAAGTCAGCCTAGTGAAGTGTTTTTCACTTTGTTAGAAATAAAATGGCTAATAATGAGGCTTATCGCACGAAAGATATTGTGTAGAGGGGCGGTATCGCTTGGCAAGTTTATCCATACAGACAATTACCTATTTGGGCCGGCATTGGTAGAGGCATATACGCTGGAATCGAAAGCCGCTGTGTATCCAAGAGTTATTCTAGATCACACAGTAATTGAAGCTGGTGCAAAAAACAGAGGTGTTAATCATAGCTTTAGTCAAGAACATGAATATGTACAGTCACTACTTGAGCAGGATTCTGATGGCATGTACTACATAGACTACTTTTTCAAAGCCCAGTCAGAACTGGATGATCCTGAATATGACTTTCCCGAGTATATTGAAAATTTGGCTGAAATCATTCGTAGAGGACTTATGGGGTCGAGCCATCATAGTAAGGCTGACATAAGAGTTAAGTACTCTTGGATGAGAGAGCGTTACAACAACATGGTTGATATTGTCACTAATAGAAATGCTATTGAAAGGCTTAAAAACTCTGGTGAATACGAACTTTCTGAATTTTACGGTCAGTTAAAGAAAATTAGCCCAAACAAATATAGAAGGATTTATAACAGGCAAACTACTACGCCTTCAAAGTCACCTTAGGATTCTTCCGCTTCGGATAACAAGTCCGGCAAATCTCACAAACCGTCCCATCACAGCCCCGTGCGCTACAAAACTCCCGCCCCCAGTAAATAATCTGCAAATGCAGGGCGTTCCAGCTTTCTTTGGGGAATAGTTTTTTTAGGTCGGTTTCGGTTTGTTGTACGCTTTTGCCGTTGGTCAGGCCCCAGCGTTGAGCCAGGCGGTGGATGTGGGTGTCTACCGCAAAGGCGGGTACGTCGAAGGCTTGGGACATAACGACCGAGGCGGTTTTGTGGCCTACGCCGGGGAGTCTTTCCAGGGCTTCCATGTCGGCGGGTACTTCGCCGTGGTGTTCTGCCATGAGTATTTGTGACAGTTTGAGAATGGCCTTGGATTTTTGCGGCGATAGGCCGCAGGGGCGAATGATGGCTTGGATGTCTTCTACTTTTTGCTTGGCCATATCCGCTGGGTTGTCGGCCAGTTGCCATAGGGCTGGGGTCACTTGGTTGACGCGTTCATCGGTGCATTGGGCCGATAGCAGTACCGCCACCAGTAGGGTGTAGGCGTCTGTGTGGTCGAGCGGGATGGGGGGCTCTGGGTATTGTTGCTGTAGGCGTTCTAGAATATAGGCGGCGCGTTCTTTTTTTAACATGGTTTAGCCTAAAAAATCTTTTATCCGTTGTGCCGCTTCGATGCATTCTTGCAGCGAGGCGACCAGGGCCATGCGCACATGGCCGGCGCCGGGGTTTACGCCGTTTACTTCTCTGCCCAGGAATTGGCCGGGCAGTACGGTGATGTGCTTTTGGGCGAACAGTTGTTGGGCGAAGTCTTTATCGCAGCCTTGGATATTGGGCCACAGGTAGAAGCTGGCGTCGGGTTTGCGCACGTCTAGCTTGCCGCCCAGTATATTCAGTACCGCATCAAACTTTTCTCGGTAGGCATCGCGGTTGGCCAGTACGTGTTGCTCGTCTTGCCAGGCGGCAATGCTGGCGTATTGGCTGGGCAGGGCCATGGCGCAGCCGTGGTAGGTGCGGTAGCGCAAGAACTCGGCCATGATCTCGGCATCGCCCGCGACAAAGCCCGAGCGCAAACCGGGTAGGTTAGAGCGTTTGGACAGGCTGTGAAATACCGCGCAGCGTTTAAATTCGTGGTTGCCCATGGCGGCGGCGGCTTGCAGCAGGCCTACCGGGGGTTGTTGCTCGTCAAAGTACAGCTCCGAGTAGCACTCGTCGCTGGCGATAATAAAGTCGTGTTGTTCGGCTAGCTTAATAAGCTTTTGCAGCTGCTCTAGGCCGATGACGGCACCGGTGGGGTTGCCGGGGCTGCATAAAAACAGCAGTTGGCAATCGCCCCATACACTGGCCGGTACGCTGTCAAAATCTGGCAGGTAGCCCTGGTCTTTATTGCAGGCAATAAAGTGGGGCTGGGCGCCGGCTAGCAGGGCGGCGCCTTCGTAAATTTGATAAAAGGGGTTGGGGCTAACCACGGTGGGCCGGGCTTTGCTGCGGTCGATTACCGCTTGCACAAAGGCGAACAGGGCCTCGCGGGTGCCGTTTACCGGCAGTACTTGTCGCTCGGCATCCACCGCGTTTAGTTGAAAGCGCCCGCACAGCCAGTTGGCAATGGCGCTGCGCAGTTCGGGCAGGCCCTTGGTGGCCGGGTAGTTGGCCAGTTTGGCCATATTGTCTTGCAGGGTTTGCAGGGCAAAGGCCGGTGGCTGGTGCTTGGGCTCGCCAATGGAGAGGGCGATATGCTCCAGCCCCGGCGGTGGGCTTACCTCGGCTTTTAGGGCGGCCAGCTTTTCAAAGGGGTAGGGGTGCAGTTGCTGTAAATCTGGGTTCATATCGCTAGGGTCTTTTTGTCTTGGGCGCTTTTGCCCGCGCTTTATTCCGCCTTAACCTGTCGGTCTAAGTGGCGGCAGATATTGTCTTGTAAATCTTGGCACAGTTGCGGGTCGCTCAGGGGCTGGCCCTGGGCATCGCCAATAAAAAACACGTCTTCTACGCGCTCGCCCAGGGTGGTGATCTTGGCGTTGAGCAGGGTAATGCCAAACTCGGAGAACACCTCGCCAATAATAGCCAAAAAGCCCGGTCGGTCGGGGCTGGTTACTTCTAGAATGGTGCAGCCCGTTAAAATATCGTTATTGATGCTGGTGCGGGTGGGCATGGCGAAATATTTTAGCTCGCGCGGGGTGCGGCGTTTGACTAGGTCGGAGTATTCGTCGACCAGTGCCAGCTCTTCGCGCAGGGTGTTTTCAATGCGCTGTTTGCGGTTTTCATCTTCGCCGATGGCCTGGTCGTTTTCATCCAGCACGTAAAAAGTATCCAGCGCGTAGCCGCTGCTGTCGGTGTAGATGCGCGCATCCATAATGCTCATGTGCAGCTGGCTAAAGGCGGTGGCCACGGCGGCAAAAATATTGGGCTGATCCGGCAGGCGAATAAACACCTGGGTGGCGCCCTCGTAGCCGTGACTGGTGGTCTCGCTGATCACAATAAGCGGTGGTTCTTTGGCGCTATCGCTTTGTTGATGTTCGCGCTGGTGCTGCAAAATGGCTTCGGTCTGCCAGGCGATATCGCGGTAGCTTTCGCGCACAAAATAATCTTCGCCCATGCCTTCCCACACGGTTTGTGCGTCGGCTTGGTTAATGCCTTTGTCTTGCAGTTTGGCCAGGGCACTGGCTTGGGTCTCGTCGATCAGATCTTGGCGGTCGACGGTGTGTTCCAGGCCCCGGCGCAGGGCGCGCTTGGTTTCAATATACAGTTGGCGCATTAAGCTGGCGCGCCAGCTGTTCCATATGTCGGGGTTGGTGGCGTTCATATCGGCCACTGTCAGCGCATACAGATAATCCAGCCGGGTTTGGTCGCCCACTTCTAAGGCAAAGGCGTGAATCACATCCGGGTCGCCAATGTCTTGCTTTTGGGAGACGGTGGACATCAATAGATGCTTTTCCACCAGCCAGCTAATCAGCCGGGTTTCGCGTTTGCTAATGCCGTGCAGTTTGCAAAAGGCCTTGGCATCCACCGCGCCCAGCTCGGAATGGTCGCCGCCCCGGCCCTTGGCGATATCGTGGTATAGGCCGGCAATATACAACAGCTCTTGCTTGGGCAGGCGCTTCATTACGTGGGTGGCAATGGGAAACTGCTCGGCCATATTGCGCTGGCGAAAGCGGCGCATAAATTTAATCACCAGCAATGTGTGGGCATCCACCGTGTAAATATGGAATAGATCGTGCTGCATCTGCCCGGTTACCCGGCCAAACTCGGGCAGGTATAGGCCCAGTACGCCGTAGCGCTTCATGCGCCGCAGCTGGGTGACCAGGCCGTAGGGTGAGCGCAGCAGGGATATAAATAAATGCTGGTTTTCGGGCGCCTGGCGGAATTCTTCATCGATCAGGTGGCGGTGTTCTCGAATTAAACGAATGGTGCTGGCGCGCACGCCAATTAAGGTTTTATCCAGCCCCAGCAGTACAAAAATTTCTAGCAAGGCCGAGGGGTTTTCGACAAATACTTGGGGGTTGGTTACTTCAATGTAGTTATCAACCCGCTGGAAACGGTCGTTAATGGGGCTGGGGGCTCGGTATTTACCGGCCTGTAAAATTACCTCGTCGAGATATTGCAGCATCACATCGTTAACTTCGGCCAGGGCCAGCACGGTACGGTAGTACCAGCGCATAAAGCTCTCTACCGCCAGGTGCGAATCGTCGTCTGTATAGCCCAACAGTTTGGCAATGTCTTTTTGGTATTCAAACAGCAGCCGCTCTTCCGCGCGCCCGGCCAGCATATGCAGGGCGTAGCGCACCTGCCACAGGTCTTCCTCGCCCGACAACAGAATATCGTATTCCTCGTCGGTAAACAGGCCCTTGCCGGCCAGTTGTTTAAAATTGTTTACCCCAAAAAAGCGTTTGGCTACCCAGCTGATGGTTTGAATATCGCGCAGGCCGCCGGGGGCGTTTTTGATATTGGGCTCTAGGTTGTATTCGGTGTGGTGGTGTTTTTTGTGGCGTTGGAACTGCTCTTCGCGCTTGGCCCTAAAAAAATCCGCTGCGGTCCAAATTTTATCGGCGCCGGTGTGGGCTTGCAGCAATAATTGCAGGGTGGGGGCGCCGGCCAGGGTGCGCGCCTCCATTAAATTGGTGGCAATGGTGATATCGCTGCCGGCCAGTTCGATACATTGGGCAATAGAGCGCACGCTGTGGCCAATATTTAGGCCCAAATCCCACAGTAGGGTGATAAATTCCTGGCTGCTTTCGGCATTGCTGCGGTCGGCGCCGTCGAGGCTGTCGTCCTCGGCAGCCAAAATAAGAATGTCGATATCCGAGTAGGGGTGCAGCTCGCCCCGGCCATAGCCCCCGACGGCGATCAAGGTAGGACCGTCATCCGGGGCCGTGATAAAGCAGGGCCAAGCCGCCGTAAGCAAGGCGTCCACCACCAAGGCGCGCGAATACACCAACACAGCGGCGTCGGTCCCGACGTAAAAGCACTCAGCCAACATTGCGTCGGCCTGCTGCAGGGCCTCGCGAAAGCGCCGTACCGCCAGCGCGGAGTCCTCCCCGACGGCGCGCAACGCAGCCACATCCAATAAGGCGTCGAGGGGCAGCGGTTGGGGAGAGGAAGTCACCGGCGTGCTCTTGGGAACATGGAAGGAATGGAGACGATTTTCCCGGAAAACCCTATCCGCGACGGGCATTCCCCAACCTACCCTCAAACGGCGTTTGTCATCCCCGCAGGTTGGACAAAGCGCAGTGTGCCCAACATCCGCTTCGTGGGGAAGCTCCGATGCAACGCGCCTTAAAACAACCGAAGAATAATCGTAACGACCTACCCTTTGCTCTCGGTTCCCGTAGGCGCGCCCCGCACCAATCGCAAACGGCTGCTTAAGCGCAACCTTTTCAGGGCGCGACGATGCCCTTCATCCCCCCACATCCACCGAAAAAAGCCCGGAACCGATCCTTTCAGCCTTCGCAAAGCCGCGCGCAGCGT
>JAOXRV010000418.1 GCA_025800435.1 Cellvibrionaceae bacterium
GCCATTTCATCGGCCTGGGACGCCACCACCGCCTGTTGGCGACGCTGCTGCTCGGCCTTTTCCAGGGCTATTGCTTCTTTTATACGTTTCTCGCGCGCCGCCTTGCCACTAGGGGTAAAATCTTTGGGCCTGGCTTTTACAGCGGGTTCGGCCACTGTGCTCTCGGCTTTAGGTGGCTTGGCCGATAAGCTGCTGCGCAGTGAGGTCTTTTTCTTTTTCGGCGGGGTTTTGCGCTGGGCCTGACGGCGCTGTTCAATCTGCGCCATTAAATCGCGCATTTCTTTGGCTTGCGCACTGGCCTGTTGCTGGCGCAGGGCAGCGCGCTGCTCGCGTTCATCGGCTATGGCCTGGCGCAAACGCCGCTCTCGCGCCATCGGCGATTCGGCCGGCTTTCGATCACCGGCATTTACTTCAAGTGGCCCATTCGGTTCTGCCTTTACTTCCCTAGGCTCAGGTTTTGAGACCGCCTCAGTTTTGATCAATTCATCCGGCGCTTGCGCTGCCAGCTCTTCCTCGGCCTGCTCAAATAGGGCCCGGATTTCAGCACTGACCGATGAGCGACTCGACTTAGCTGATGCACCAATTCTGGGCATTCGAATTATCTCGGCGCCGAGGCTTTCGCGGGCCTCGGCGATCAGCTCGCGCAGCTCGCGGCTGTTTTCCGCCACTGCCCACTCTTCCAACTCAAACGCCCCGGGGCCGCGACTGCGAATTAACGCAAATAACTCACCGGCCTGGCCCGACTCGGCGGCGGCTACAATTTGGGCCCACTGGGCCTCGATCGAATCTCGCGCCGAAGCCACATACACACGGCCACTGACCACTTCGGTCACGGTAAATACAAACAATTCAAAACCTCGACTCTTACTCTGTACGCCCCGGTCGGGGCAAAAAAAGCGGGGATTATATCGGCTCGGCCAGAGAAGGCCAGAACTGTGATCACTCAGCCAAATAAATCGGCCTGGGGCTCGGGCTCATCCTCCCGAAAGCGCACCCCAACGCCGAGTAGGCGCACCGGTTTAAACGCCCGGCCAAAGGCCTCGGCCATTAACTCAGCAAAGCTCTGCTGGCTGTAATCGGCGCCATTTTTTTCCACAGTTGTGGACGAAAAATCACTGAATTTAACTTTGACGAAGGGCTTGTGCAGTTGGTAGCTGCCCAGCAAGGGTTCAAGTCGCTTTTCCAGCTTTTGCAACAGCAGTGGCAACTCGTCCAGGCAGGCGTCTAAGTCGGGCAGGTCTTGGGCGTAGGTCTGCTCCACGCTCAGGGATTTACGCCGCCGGCTCGGCTGTACCGGGCGCTCATCGATACCCCGGCACAGCTGGTACAGTTGCTTGCCAAAGCGGCCAAAGCGATACTCCAGCTGCTCCAAGCTATAGGGCAGTAGATCCGCACAATACAGTACCCCCATGGCCTGTAATTTTTGCCCGGTCACCTTGCCTACCCCAAAGATCTTTTGCACCGGCAGGCGCGCCACAAACTCAGCCACCTGCTCGGGCGCTATCTGGGTGAGGCCATCGGGCTTTTCCCAGTCGCTGGCAATTTTGGCAAGGAATTTATTGGGCGCCACACCGGCGGAAATTGTAATACCGAGCTCCATCGCCACCTGCTGCCGAATTTGCGCGGCAATCGCCATCGCATCCAAATAGGGGTGTTCAGTCACATCCAAAAAGGCCTCATCCAAAGACAAGGGCTCGACCAACTGGGTATAGCGTTCGAAAATATCGCGTATTTGAAGGCTGAGCTGGCGATATTTTTCCATATCGGGCCGCCGCACAATTAAACCCGGACACAAGCGCCGGGCATAGGCCATCGACATGGCCGAGCGCACCCCGAATTTGCGCGCTTCGTAATTACAGGTAGCGACTACCCCGCGCCGATCGGCCTCGCCACCAATGGCCAGGGGGCGTCCGCGCAAGCTGGGATCATCGCGCATCTCGACCGAGGCGTAAAAACAATCTGCATCGCAGTGAATTATTTGGCGGGTGGGCTTCATTAAAATCTGCCGGCAATCTCGGTGTTGGAGGTATATAATAATGTATCTAGACATTATAAATGAGACCGAGCATGAGCGTAGAGTCCTGGGACCCCAGCGCCGCCCAACAGGCGGGTAGCTACCAACTAAAACATGAATTTCTGCTGAACCTAATTGAGCAACACACAAGGCAGAGCCAAGACACACCCCAAGTAAGGGAATATTTCCAGCAGGGCGAACTGCAAATGCACAGTGCCATGATGACCTTGGCCGCCGATGCCTGGCTGCAAGTGATTGGCGATTTTAGCGAGCCACAATTGCTCAGCCTGATCGAAATTTTAACCCTGGCAGAAACCCAAATACCCGGCTTTGAAGCCGGTGCGGATTCGCCGGTTATAGTTATTGTTAAATATCTGAAGCAACAAAAAACCCCGCTGAGCCGGGAAATGCTTTTGTGGATTCGAGCCAATACTAATAACCGATTTCTACCCAATGGGCCGCTGTAAAAAATTCAAATTTGCAGTTTTTTTCTAAAATCAAACTGAATTGGTAAAAATCGGCTGATATTTACCAGTTTTTGCTATTTTTTTGACCGCAAAGCCTTGAATTTTGCGGCCAAAGACGTACCTTATACACGCGTCGCAGTCGGCTATAAAAAAACCAGTAATTGGATTAGCCCGGCAGCATTCAGTGCTAGATTTATAAACAATCAAAGGATCACAAAATGGCAGCTCGTAAAGCTAGTAATCCAGTCGCTAAATTAGAAGCGGAACTGGCCAAAATCCAAGCCCAATTGACTAAGGCCCGCGCCAAGCAGGAAGCCGATCTGGGTAAAGCAATCACCAGCCTGGAAAAAGCCGCTGCTAAAGCCGCCGCTAAAGCCAAGGCTTCCGCCAACAAGGTAGCCGCTGCTCGCAAGAAGAAGAAGTCTGCTGCCCAGGCTAAGCAACTGGCCGCTGCTGTTAAAGCTGCCGCTGCTGATAAAAAGGCCGCCGCCGCCGCTAAAGCTGCTGCTGGCGAAGCCAAGGCCGAGCTGAAAACCGTTAAAGCCGCCAATAAGCGCGCCAACGACCAAGCCAAGGCCATCGCTAAAGCCGAGGCCGCCATGGCCAAAAAGCAGAAGGCTGCCGATAAGAAAGCCGCTGCCAAAGCCAAACTGGCCGACAAAAAAGCCGCTGCCCGCGCCAAAGTAGCCGCTAAGAAAGCCGCTGCCAAAGCCAAGGCCGCCGCCAAGGCCAAGGCCGCCCGCGAGAAAGCCGCCGCTAAGAAAGCTGCCGCCAAAGTCAAAGCCGCTGAGAAAAAAGCTGCTGCCAAGGCCAAAGCTGCAGAAAGGAAAGCCGCCGCTAAAGCTAAATTAGCCGCCAAGAAGGCCGCCGCCAAGCAAAAAGCCGCTGAGAAGAAAGCCGCCGCTAAAGCCAAGGCCGCCGCCAAAAAAGCGACTGCTAAGAAAAAGCCTGCCGCCAAAAAGCCAGCTGCTAAAAAAGCCGCTGCCAAGAAGCCAGCCGCTAAAAAAGCCGCTGCTAAGAAGCCAGCCGCTAAAAAAGCCGGCGCTCGTCGCGGTCGTCCAGCTAAGAAGAAGTAAGTCTTAGTTAGGCAAACGTCTAAAACGGCACCTTCGGGTGCCGTTTTTGTTTGTGCCCATCAGACCTGCTCGCCAATCATAAATTCAACAAAGGCCCGATTGGCCTGAGACAGGTGCGCACCGCGCTTCCAGCCGATCCCCAATTCAATCAACTGGGGCTCATTAAAGGGCCGCCCGACAATATGCTCTTCTTTATCCACCAGGCGCTGCAGACACAGGCTCAAACCCTGGCCAGCGGCTACCAACTCCACCATTAAGCGCAGAATATCCGTTTCCAAAATAATATTGGCCGGTGCGCCACCCAGCAGGCGGTTTAATATTTGCCTCAAGTGATAACCTTGGTGATAAACAATCAATGGCTGCTGCTGCAAATCCCCGGCACTGACCGTCTCGCGCCCGGCCAAGGGATGGTCCGGGGCCATACACAATACCACCGGCTCGCGGCTTAAGGGGCGCGATTCAATTTGCTCCGAATGCTGAGCCACATTCACCACCGCCATATCGATACTGCCGTCTATCAGCATCTGCTCGGCACGGCCCGTGCCCTCGGCACTGATACGTAAATTAATCCCCGGGTAGGCCTGGCGAAATGCGCGCAATCGGTGGGGAAAAAAATAAGAACCGAGCATAGCCGGGGTATCCAGCCGCACCTGTCCGGTTTTTAAGGCTTGCAGGTCGGCTATCTCGGCCTTGGCCTGGGCGAACTCTTCCAGAATACGTGCGGCCCGCACACTCAAGGCGCGCCCGGCCTCGGTTAAGCTTACACGTCGATCGCCCCGCTGCAGCAGCGCAGTATCCAGTTCCTGCTCCAGCTTGCGCACCGCAATACTGACAGCGGGCTGGGCCATATGCAGCTCCTCAGCGGCCCGGGTAAAACTGTGACAGCGGGCCACCTGTAAAAAAATCTGTAACTGTCGTCTATCCATCCATGCCGCCATATTTAATTTATATGAATTTAATATAAACGATATATTTTATATATGCCACCAAATCGAATATAATAGGTTACACGTAAATAATGACCCTTCTTCCATCTTTGGAGTATGCACATGGCAAATTCATCCTGGGCCAGTTTTAACTGGCAAGACCCTTTTTTAATGGATCAACTGTTGAGCGAAGAAGAGCGTCTGGTGCGCGACAGCGCCCACCAATACGCCCAGGAAAAGCTCCTGCCACGGGTGCAGGAGGCCTACCGCAACGAGCATACCGATCTCAGTATCTTCCGCGAAATGGGCGAGCTGGGCCTGCTCGGCGCACCCTTAGAAGGTTATGGCTGCCCGGGCGTAAGCTATGTGGCCTACGGCTTGATTGCGCGCGAAGTGGAGCGAGTAGACTCGGGCTACCGCTCGATGATGTCGGTACAGTCGAGCCTGGTTATGTTTCCTATCTGGGCCTACGGCAGTGAAGAGCAAAAGCAGAAATACCTACCCAAGCTGGCCAGCGGTGAGCACATTGGCTGCTTTGGCTTAACCGAGCCCGACCACGGTTCCGACCCCGGTTCGATGATCACCCGGGCCAAAAAAGTCGACGGTGGCTATCGCTTGAGCGGCGCTAAAATGTGGATCACCAACTCACCGGTGGCCGATGTATTTGTGGTCTGGGCCAAAACCGACGACGATGTGATTCGCGGCTTTATTTTGGAAAAAGGCTGGGAGGGTTTAAGCGCGCCTAAAATTGAAGGCAAGCTGGCCCTGCGCGCCTCCATCACCGGTGAAATCGTGATGGATAATGTGTTTGTACCCGAACACAATTTAATGCCCAATGTGCAGGGTTTAAAAGGCCCCTTCGGTTGCTTAAACTCGGCCCGACTGGGTATCTCCTGGGGCGCCATGGGCGCCGCCGAAGCCTGCTGGCACGCCGCCCGCGATTACACTTTAGAGCGCAAGCAGTTTGGTCGCCCACTGGCCCAAACCCAGTTGATTCAAAAGAAACTGGCGGTGATGCAAACCGATATTAGCCTGGGGCTGATGGGCAGCCTGCGCGCCTCACAGATGAAAGATGCGGGCCAACTGGCGCCCGAGCTGATCTCGATGATGAAGCGCAACAACTGTACTAAAGCCCTGGAAATTGCGCGCGAGGCTCGGGATATGCACGGCGGTAACGGTATCTCTGACGAGTACCCGGTGATGCGCCATATGTGCAACCTGGAAGTGGTCAATACCTATGAGGGCACTGCGGATATTCACGCTTTGATCTTGGGGCGTGCGCAGACTGGTTTGCAGGCGTTCGTATAACGGGGCTTCGATACCGAGCCTTGTGGTGCCGGGTGGAATCTGGGGAACGCATAAAGCCATCCCTGGCGCTCTCGTCCGGCCTGGATGCGCGCCATCCAGGCGCTCAGCCTGCGGCCAAGCCCCCAGATTCCACCCGGCACCACAAGACTCTGCAATATATTGACAAAAAGTCGGTGCAGTTAACTACCGTTTACAATCAGTGATTTTGCGATGAATAACCTTGCCCCCTTAACTGGCTATAGAGTTTTGGATATGAGCCGCATTCTTGCAGGGCCCTGGGCCGGGCAGACTTTGGCTGACCTGGGCGCCGAGGTGATTAAGGTCGAGCGCCCCGGTCAAGGTGACGACACCCGCCGCTGGGGGCCGCCCTATTTAAAAGATGGCGACGGCCAAGATACTGCGGAGGCAGCCTATTATTTGGCGGCCAATCGGGGCAAGCAGTCGATCACCATTGATATCACCCAGGCCGAGGGCCAGCAGTTAATCAAACAGCTGGTCGGCCACTGCGATGTGTTAATTGAAAACTATAAAGTCGGTGGTTTAAAAAAATACGGGCTCGATTACGACAGCCTAAAGGCGGTAAACCCCAAGCTGGTTTACTGCTCGATTACCGGCTTTGGTCAAGACGGCCCCTACGCCCAGCGCGCCGGTTACGACTTTATGATTCAGGGCATGGGCGGTTTAATGAGTGTTACCGGCGAGGCCGAGGGTGCACCGCAGAAAGTTGGGGTGGCGGTAACCGATTTATTTACCGGCCTATACGCCACCATCGCCATTCAAGGGGCACTGCTTGAGCGCGAGCGCTCGGGCCTTGGTCAGCACATCGATATGGCCCTGCTGGATGTACAGGCGGCGGTATTGGCAAACCAGGCCAGCAATTATTTAATTGGTGGCCTGGTACCCCAGCGCCTCGGCAATGCCCACCCCAATATTGTGCCCTACCAGGCCTTTGCCAGCAGTGATGGCCATATAATTTTAGCGGTGGGCAACGACGGCCAGTTTGAAAAGTTTTTGCAACTGGCCGGGCGCACCGAGCTAATGCAAGACCCGCGCTACGCCAGCAACCCGGCCCGGGTGCAAAACCGCGAACTTGTGTGCGCAACCGTCGCCGCCATTATAGCCAGCCGCAGCAGCGCTCAATGGCTAGCTGAGCTGGCCGCCGCCGGGGTGCCGGCCGGCCCCATTAATACCATCGACCAAGTCTTTGCCGACCCGCAAATTCAGCACCGGCAAATGCAACAAACCCTAGACCATCCCCTGGCCGGCCCCATCAAACTCAGCGCCAGCCCCATCAAACTCAGCCGCACCCCGGTAACAACACCCAGCGCGCCGCCGCTGCTGGGCGCCGATACCGAGCAGGTACTGACAGAAAAACTGGGGCTTAGCCAAGAGCAGTTAAGCCAATTAAAAGCCAAGGGGGCTATTTAACATACTGTACCAAGGCACGCGGCTAACTCGGACAGCCTTTATGAAAAAAGCACAGTCTAAGCTAGGGAAAAACTTAAACTTCACTCAACTGTAGTGTCTTGTGGTGGGGAAGGGGTTCTGGGGGCTTGGGAGCCAGGGACGGCGGACGAGAGCTACAGGGAAGTATTTATGCGTCCCCCAGAACCCCTTCCCCACCACAAGGCTCGGCGTCGTAGCCACGTTTACTAGGGTACCTTACTCTTCCAAACCACGCCCGGTCAGCTTAATACGATAACTCGTACCACTGTTAAAGATACACTCAGCCCGAAACTGCAGTGGCTCACCAATCAGACTAATGGCATCAAAATCAATCGCAATGCCCACCGTGGCATCCTGGTACAAAATCGGCTTGGGCCGTTTTTTGGTGAGTATTTTAATGGTGCGATAATCCTCGTACATATCGCTGATGGCGCGCTGGCAACTGCTCCAGTATTCGCGCATTGAACGCTCACTGGGGCCCTTGTGAAAACGCGAATCGCTGGGGTCAAAAGCCTTATAGCTCTTACCATCCAATAAAAAACCAAAGGTCTTGCGGTTTTTATCCCGACACAAAAACCGAAATACCGGCGCCTCTTGGGTACTGTGATCGACATTGATGGTGCCTTTGAGCAAGGTCAGGCAACGGGGGTTGGTGGCCGCCACCTCAGCCGCTGCTTGCAGAGCTGGCAGCTGGCTTTTATAGCTGGCCGGCAGCCACAGGTAGGCCTCGGCCCAGGTGGCCGAGGGCAAGGCCAAAAAAAGACCTAACAAAGGGGCTATTAAAACCGTGGCGCGGCGGGGCATAACAACATCCAAACACTCAAACTCTTATAGTTATAGCGGATAATTTGCTAATTGCTTGAGTGTTCAGACAAACGTTGCCTATTCTGCCACCACTGTGACAAGGGGCCATAGATGTACAACTTAAACAGGTACAAGGCCCGCTGGGGCATGACCAACAACACCGGCGTAACCACCAGCGTCAATATGGTGGAAAACACCAGGCCATAAACCACCGCACTGGCCAGGGGCACAAAGAAAGAAGCGATAACACCGCCGGCCACCACATCGCGGCCAACAAAGTCCACGCTCACGCCGGTGGCAATCGGCAACAGGCCTAGCACCGTAGTCACAGTGGTTAAAAATACCGGGCGCAAGCGCTGGGCACAGGCGCGCACCACCGCCTCGGCCGGGGTCAGCTCTGAGTCGGTATGGCGCACATGATTGTAGGTATCAATCAATACAATATTGTTGTTCACCACAATACCTGCCAACGCCACCACACCCACCCCGGTGAGAATCACACTAAAGGTCTGCTGGGTGAGCATCAAGCCCAACATAACCCCAGCGGTCGACATAATCACCGCCGACAAAATCAGAGCCGCCTGGTAGAAACTGTTGAACTGGGTCACCAGCAACACAAACATCAAGAACAGGGCCAGGGCACCGGCGACAGTCAAGAAAGCCTTGGAGTTCTCTTGCTCTTCATTGGCACCGCGAAATTCCACTCGGACATCCGGGTCAATATCGGCAGCAGCCAACCACTGGCTGATTTCTTTTACTTTGCTGTCGGCCAGCACGCCCTCTTGCACATCAGCGCGCACCATTATGTACTCGCCGCCGTCGACACGCTCAATCTTATCCACCTTGGGTTTGGCCTGGCGGCTGACAAAACTTGAGGTTGGGGCCGAACCGTTAAGCGTATTTACCCGCAACTCATCCAGCGCCATCATACCGCGCTCAGAATCCGGGTAGCGCACTCGAATATCGACCTCTTCATCGGCGTCATCGGGGCGATACTCACCTACCTTCACACCGTTAGTCACCAGCTGTACCGCCCGCCCCACCTCGATAATATTGGCCCCCATCTGGGCGGCCAGAGAACGGTCGACTTCAAGCTCCCACTCAATTCCGGGCAGCGGCGTGGTATCGGTAATATCACGCAGGCCTTCAAACTTGGTGGCGAGGCTGTGGTGCAGTTTACGCGCCTCGGCCACCAGCTTATCGTAATTGAAGGACGACAGCTGTATTTGAATGGGCTTGCCAATTGGTGGGCCGCCTTCAAAAGCATTGGCATTGACGATTACACCGGGAATATCCTTGGTGTTTTCGTTGATATCTTTAAACACTTCACGGGTGCGCTTGGACAGGTTGACCGGGTCATCCAGCTCGACCAGCAAGGTGCCGACCTGGTCTTTTTCCGGCGGCCGAGCGCCGCCACCCTGGGTACCGCCGGCACCGCTGGCCGAGTAGGTAGAAACCACGCCTGGTGTGGCAATTACCCGGCGTTCCACTTCCTGAACAATACTGCGCACCTCGTCGACCGACAGGTTACCCTGGGCCCGCACCGCTACTTGCCCGTACTTCTCTTCGGTTTCGGTAAAGAACTCAACCCCGGCATTAAACCTGCCAAAGGCCATAAAGATACCCACCAACACAAAGATACTGCCCAAAAACATCACTACTGGGCGGCGTAACAAATGCTTTAATAAGCGCGCGTAGGCGCCGGTAACGCCGTCGAGGGTCTCGGGGGGATCAGACTCCAGCCGTTTGAGGTACT
>JAOXRV010000419.1 GCA_025800435.1 Cellvibrionaceae bacterium
GTTGATCCAGGCCAGCCAATTTTACTGTTCTATTCGCTCAAACTTAGCCCCGTCGGAGGGGATATTTTCACCCGCTTTAGGGCTATAATGCCAGCCATGTCACAAGCCCTTGAAATCCTTCAGCAGCGTTTCGGTTACAGCCAGTTTCGCCCACCCCAACAAGCCATTATCGATAGCGTGATCGAGGGCCGAGATTGCATGGTGATTATGCCCACCGGCGGCGGTAAATCGCTCTGCTACCAGATTCCGGCCCTGGCTCGGCCTGGGGTGGCGGTGATTATTTCGCCCTTGATTGCGCTGATGCAAAACCAGGTTGATGCGCTTGAACAACAGGGCATAGGCGCCGCTTTTTTAAACAGCAGCCTCAGCCACTCGGAGCAATACCAGGTAGAGCAAAACCTGGCCGAGGGCAGGGTCGATCTCTTATACGTGGCGCCCGAGCGCCTGACCAGCCCGAGTTTTATTGGCCTGTTGCAAAGCCTGCCGCTGGCGCTGTTTGCGATTGATGAGGCCCACTGTGTGAGCCAGTGGGGCCACGACTTTCGGGCCGATTACCTGCAATTGGCGCCGGTCCTCAGTCGCTTTGCCGAGGTGCCGCGCATCGCCCTGACCGCCACCGCCGATGCGGATACCCGGCGCGAAATTCTAGCGCGCTTGGAGCTGCGCCAGCCCGAGCAGTTTATCTGCGGCTTTGACCGGCCCAATATCCAGTACCGCATCAGCCAAAAGAGCGATCCCAAAAAACAGCTGCTGAAGTTCCTGGCCAATGAACACCCAGAGGATGCGGGTATTGTCTATTGCTTATCCCGCCGCAAGGTCGAGGATATGGCGCTGTGGTTAGAGCAGCAGGGCTTTACCGCCTTGCCTTACCACGCCGGCCTCAGCCAGAGCCTACGCCAGCAGAATCAAGACCGCTTTTTGCGTGAAGAAGGGGTGATTATTGTCGCCACCATCGCCTTTGGTATGGGTATCGATAAGCCCGATGTGCGCTTTGTGGCGCACTTGGACCTGCCCAAAAGCCTGGAGGCCTACTACCAGGAGACCGGCCGCGCCGGGCGTGACGGACACGCGGCCACCGCCTGGATGATTTACGGTTTGCAAGATGTGATAAAGCTGCGCCAAATGGCCGCCGATTCCAGCGCATCGGAACAGTTTAAGCGGCAAGAGCAGCACCGTTTGGGCGCCATGCTGGGCCTGTGTGAGGTGATCAGTTGCCGGCGCCAGGTGCTGCTGGGCTATTTTGGCGAAGACCTGGCCGAGCCCTGTGGCAATTGCGATAACTGCCTCAATCCGCCCCAGACCTGGGATGGCACCGAGGCGGCGCGCAAGGCCTTAAGCTGCGTATTTCGCAGTGGCCAGCGCTTTGGGGTCAGTCATCTGGTGGATATTCTGTTGGGCAAAAGCACCGATAAAATTATTCAGTTTAACCACCAGCAATTATCCACTTTTGGCATTGGCACCGAGCTAAATGGTGCCCAGTGGCGCAGTGTGTTTCGCCAGTTGGTGGCCCAGGGCTATTTGAATGTGGATACCGAGGGCTACGGCGGCCTGCAGCTGGCCCAAAAGTGCCGGCCGCTGCTGCAGGGCCAGCAGAGCTTGGCCCTGCGTAAAGACGATAAGCCGCCCGCCAAAACCAAGCGCGAGGCCGGCGCCAAGCCCGAGCTGGCCAGCAAAGACGAGCCTTTGTGGCAGGCCCTGCGCGAGCTGCGGCGCAATTTGGCGCTGGAGCAAGACCTGCCACCCTATATGATTTTTCACGATGCCACCCTGATGGAGATGATTCGCTGGCAGCCCGCCACCCTGGCCGAGTTAAGCCGTATATCCGGCGTCGGCGAGCGAAAACTGGAGTTATATGGCCAGGCCTTCCTCGATTGTCTATGTCAGCACTATCAAAACCAGGACCCGGCCCAGCCCGAGCAAGACCGCGAGACGCTGTTGCAAACCTTACAGCTGGCCCGATCGGGCCAAGATGCCGAGGCGATTGCCAGCAGCCGAGGCCTAAAAGCTGACACTGTCTACAGCCACTTTGAGCGCCTGATCGGCGAGGGCCAGCTGGCTCTGGCCGAAGCTGTGGCCATTAATGAGGCAGAAATTAGCCAGCTACAGGCCACTATGCTGGAGGCCGAGGCCAGCGCCGAGGGGCTGCGCCTAAAACCCATTTTTGAAGCCTTTGAAGGCTTGTATAACTACGGCCAACTGCGCTGTGTTCGCGCCGATTTACAGCTAGAAAAAGGTGAGGAATGAGATGAAGTGTGAGATGAATAGTCGCTAATGGTCGGGCAGGCTTTTCAAATCCTGGCATTGGAGCCAGGTTTTATAGTGCTCAATAAAGGTAGCGGTATCGGTTTTCACGATGAGCTGCAAGACGACCAGCGCCAGCTTGGCCTGCACAGTCTGCTACAGGCTTATTGCCAGGCCGAGGGCCTGGGCCAAGTTTACCCGGTGCACCGGCTGGATAAGGGCACCTCGGGCCTAATCCTATTTGCCCGCAGCCAGCGCGCCGCTGCCGAGCTGAGCGAGGCCTTTGCCCAGCGTCAGGTCGAAAAATTCTACCTGGCCCTATCCGATCGCAAGCCCAAGAAAAAGCAAGGGCTCATTGTGGGCGATATGGCCAAGGCCCGGCGCTCGGCTTATAAACTTCTGCCCAGCAAAGGCAACCCGGCCCGCACCCGGTTTAACTCCCAGTCGCTGGGGGCGGGTGTGCGCCTTTTCACCCTGCGCCCCCATACCGGTAAAACCCATCAGCTGCGGGTGGCCTTAAAAAGCATTGGCAGCCCCATACTGGGCGATGAACTCTACGGTGGCAGCCCGGCGCCGCGGCTCTATCTACACGCCTGGGCTTTGGCATTTACCTACCAAGGACGGGATTACCGTTACTGCCAGGCGCCACAGGCAGATGCCAGCCCCTTTGGCTGGTCGTTGGCGGAGCCCGAATTAGCGGCCAATTTGGCCGCTGCACTGGCGCATAAAAAGGAATCTTAGGGTCTCTATTTGATAAAAAGCTTCTGCTTGCTAGAACATTCTTAGAATTTGCCTCGCAGTAGAGCCTTGTGGCGGGGTCGAAGCTACGATTAAATACAGCGAAGCTAGGGTGCCTCTGAATAACTCGATGATGCTCAGCGGGATCCTAAAGCGTACAGCTGCAAGGCGCGCTGCGCAGTGAATGCCGGCCGCCTTTACAAGCAGCGCAACGCCGCAGATGTGCGCTTTAGGGCCCGCCCTGCGGGGCCTTGCGACAAATGCGCTAGCGGCGTTGCTCACTCTCGACGTGCGCCCAGCATGCCTTCGAGCGAGCGCCTTGTTAGCGCATTTGTCTCAAGGCCTGAGCGTCACCGAGTTATTCGGAGGTACCCTAGCGTCTGGGTTGCTTGGGTTCTTTGACAGGCTCTGGGTGCGGCCCTATCATTCATTGCTGTTTTGTCTTTGTGCCCTTTTACCTTTGTTATTAACTGATGCCTGAGTTACTGGATGTTAACGTGATCGAAAAAACCTATATTTCCCCCGCCTCTCTGTACGAGGATTCCTTTAAGCTGGCCGCTCAAATTTATGCCAGTGGCTTTCGCCCCAATTATATTGTCGGCGTATGGCGCGGCGGCACGCCGGTGGGCATTGTGGTGCAGGAGCTACTCGAATATTGCGGCGTAGAGTCAGACCATATCGCCATTCGCACTTCATCTTATGAGGGTATCGGCAAGCGCAGCGATAATGTACGGGTACACGGCCTGGGCTATATAGTCGATAAAATCAACGCCGAAGACAGCTTGCTGATTGTTGACGATATCTACGATAGCGGCATGAGCGTGCAGGCTATACTGCGCGAGCTTGAGGCTCGCTGTCGCAAAAATACCCCCCAAGATGTGCGGGTTGCGACACTGTACTTTAAACCCAAAAACAATCTGACCGACTCCGAGCCGGATTTTTACCAGCACAAAACCGAGGACTGGTTGGTGTTTCCGCACGAGGTGCTGGGGCTAAGTGAAGAAGAAATTCGGGCCAATAAACTCGGCATGGATGGCCTGCTAGAACAGTTGAGCCAGCTTCAGGAAAAGGCCTAATGGCTGGGCGCGGCATCTTATTGGTGCTCGATTCCCTCGGCGTTGGCGCCAGCGCCGATGCCGATCGCTTTGGCGATGCCGGCGCCAATACCCTCGGCCATATTGCCGAGTACTGCGCAACTGGCCGGTGTGATAATGCCAGCCGCTCGGGGCCCTTAGCTATTCCCCATTTAAATCGCCTGGGGCTGATGGCTGCGGCCAAGGCCAGCAGTGGTGAGGCGGACTACTGGCAGAGCGCCAATATTGAAGCGGCCTATGGCTACGCCAAAGAACTGAGCACCGGCAAAGATACCTCCAGTGGCCACTGGGAAATGGCCGGGGTGCCGGTATTTTTTGACTGGACCTATTTTGGCGAGTTGCACAATAGCATGCCCGCCGGGTTTTTAGATTCACTCCTGCGGCAGGGTAATTTGCCCGGTCTATTGGGTAACTGCCACGCCTCGGGCACCCAAATTATTGCCGAGCTTGGGCTTGAGCATATGCGCACTGGCAAGCCCATTATCTATACCTCGGCCGATAGTGTGGTGCAAATAGCGGCCCATGAACAGAGCTTTGGTTTAGATCGGTTATTGGATTTATGCCAGCAGGCCAGGGCGCTGCTGGATGGCGACGGCCGCCTAAATGTGGGCCGGGTAATTGCCCGCCCCTTTATTGGCGATGGCCCCGATAATTTTAAGCGCACCGCTAACCGCCGCGACTACTCGGTGCCGCCACCGGCACCGACCTTGCTGGAGCGTTTGCTCGCCGCCGAGCGCCGTGTTTTTGGGGTGGGTAAAATCTCTGATATTTATGCGGCGCAGGGTGTTAGTCACTGTTTAAAAGCCGAGGGCATCGACGGTTTGTTTGATGCAAGCCTAGAGGCGCTGAAGCAGGCGGCGGCAGGGGACTTGGTGTTTACCAATTTTGTCGACTTCGATTCCAGCTACGGCCACCGCCGCGATGTGGCCGGTTACGCCGCTGCGCTGGAACAGTTTGACCGGCGCTTGCCTGAGCTTATGGCGGCAATGGCGCCGGATGATTTGCTGTTGATCAGCGCCGACCACGGTTGCGACCCCAGTTGGCCCGGTTCGGATCACACCCGCGAGCATGTGCCGGTGTTGGCTTATGGCGCCGGGCTTAACCCAGGCTTTATGGGGGCACGTAATAGTTTTGCCGATATTGGCCAGAGCTTGGCCCAGTTTTTTGCCATCGACCCGCTTGAGCATGGCGACAGTTTTATTAGCGATTAATTATATTTTTTTGACTGGTTTGTTTTATGTCTTCTATCCATATTAATGCCCCCAAAGATGCGTTTGCCGATACGGTAATTATGCCCGGTGACCCACTGCGAGCGAAATTTATTGCCGAGCACTATTTAGAAAATGCCCAATTAATTAGCGATGTGCGCAATATGCTTGCTTATACCGGCCACTATAAAGGCCAACGTTTATCGGTAATGGGCCACGGTATGGGCGTGCCTTCGGCAACTATTTACTGTACTGAGCTGGCCCAGACCTACGGGGTAAAGCGTATGATTCGGGTCGGCAGCTGTGGCGCGGTGCACCCGGATGTGCAGCTGCGCGATATTATTATCGCCCAGGGTGCCAGCACCGATTCCAACGCCAATAAACAGCGGGCCCAGGGTTTTGATGTGGCGGCTTTGGCCAGCTACCCGCTGCTGGAGAAGGCGGTAAGCTGTGCCCGTGAGCAGGACGCGCCTTATAAAGTGGGGGCGGTGTTTACCAGCGATTTATTTTATTGGCCAGATAGCAGTGTTTACGATGCGCTGGCACGCTTTAATGTGTTAGCCATTGAGATGGAGGTGGCGGCGGTGTATGCGGTGGCGGCAGAGTTTAATATCGAAGCTTTGGCCCTGTGTACGGTGAGCGATCATATTCGCACAGACAGTCACCTCACGACCGATGAGCGACAGGAATCTTTTGAGCAGATGATTGAAGTGGCCTTGGGAGTTGTGGAGTCATAGCGGGGTTCTAGCCCCGAGCCTAGGGCAGGTATTGCCTTTTGGGGGACGCGATAAATACGTCCCTGTAGCTCTCGTCCGACGTCCCTGTCTCCCAAGCCCCCAAAAGGCAATACCTGCCCTAGGCTCTGCTTGCTGCACGCCGGGCGATTTTATACGGTACCCTAGCTAAATCTCAGCACTTTAAATTGTTTGTTATTTGCCAAAGTCTCCACCCGCTTAAATATTTGCTGGGCTTTTTTCTCAATGCCAATAAAACTGTTAACCACAAAATACGCCTGACCATTTTGGTTTAGGTGGTTTTTGGCGGCGTTTAAAAATTTGTCGGTCAAGGAGTTGTCGACATTAAAGCCTTGGTGGAAGGGTGGGTTGCAGACAATTAGGTCGAAGCGCTGCTCGATGCGGTCGGCGCAATCGGCGGCGCTTACACCAGTTTCAAGCTTGGGGCGCAGGGCTTTTAGCTGTTGCAGATTGTGTTCGCAACTGGCTAGGGCGGCGGCGTTGTTGTCGGTGGCGA
>JAOXRV010000423.1 GCA_025800435.1 Cellvibrionaceae bacterium
CATCCACCGAATCGCTGGCCAGGGGAATCTGGCAGCCGTCAAAGGCCAGGCTGGATAAATCCTGGGCGCCCTGTGCTTGGGGGTACTGCAGGCAAAACTTGTGGTTGATGCGACTTTCCCCGGTCCAGTCGAGGCCGGGAAAGATACTGTGCTGGGCCAGGTGGTAGCCAAAGCGCATGCTCAACAGCTCGTCGATGCGTTTTTTTTCACTGGCCAGCAGGGCCTGACCCAGGGGGCTTTGGGCCCACTGCTCAAGATCAGAGGCAAATTCACTTGGCGCTTGTGGCACACTACGGCGACTTTGCAGCCATTGACGACACTGTTCGATCACACTCACAATAGTCTTCCCAATTATTTAGCCAAGCCAGTTTATCGCCTAAGCCCTGGCGAGAATAGGCCCGACACTATTTTTACCGCCCAATAGCGTTTAAGTATGACCAAAGAATAGCCCGAATAATAGATTAGGGCACCTCTGAATAACTCGAAGAATAGACCGATACAGGATAGCCCGATGAGTTCAAATTATAATGTTAGCGCCATCAAAGCCTTTGATGACAACTACATATGGCTGGTGGACAACGGCCAGCAGGCCCTGCTTGTCGACCCAGGTGACGCCGAAGTGGTGCTGGCAAAACTTCAAGATGAGGCGCTTGAGCTGTGCGCTATTTTGATCACCCATCATCACTTTGACCATGTCGGCGGGGTTGAGGCACTGGCGCGCAAATACCCCCAGCTGACCATCTACGGCCCGCCCAGCCAGAGCCTGGCCCAACAACACTGTGAACAAGGCGATGAAATCGAGCCCCTGCCGGGCCTCGTTTTTGGGGTTATCGAGGTGCCCGGCCACACCCTCGACCATATCGCCTACTTTGGCGATATAGCCGCACAGCCTTTATTGTTCTGCGGCGACACGCTTTTTGCCGGCGGCTGTGGCCGTATGTTTGAGGGCAACCCCGAACAGATGCACGGCTCCCTAGAGCGCCTGGCCAGCCTGCCCGGCAATACCCTGGTGTATTGTGCCCACGAGTACACGCTGGGTAATTTAGCCTTTGCCCAGGCTGTCGAACCAGACAATAAAACGCTGCAGCAGCGCCTGCTAGATGCCACTGCCCTGCGCCAACAAGACCAGCCCACCGTGCCGTCGACCATGGCCCTTGAGCTGGCCACCAACCCTTTTATGCGCTGTCGCCAGCCCGCCGTGCAAAAGGCCGCGGGCCTGCGGGCTAAAACCATCGTCAACGGCCCAGTGGATACCTTCGCCATTTTGCGCAAGTGGAAGGATGGCTTCTAGCGGCATGGTTTATCCCGCCATACTGGCGGGTTTCGGTGTCGACAGCTACTCTTTCTCAAGAACACCATTGACCCACCACTTTTGCACCACTAAAATTTCGCTTAAATCGTTATTGATAAAGGCATAAGCACTAGGTTTATCAGTTACTTTCTAGCCGGTTAGATTGCTTTAGCAAGAATAAGCCTAGGTTAGAATTCGTAGCCAACACCAGAGCTCAGCCTAGACAAATTGGCTGACTTAATATGTATACACGCGGCTTAGTGCTGACTCTTTCCCTATTGCTCGGCGCCTGTGGGCTCAACCCCCAACAGAGCCAGACTCCGGCGGCTGAAAAAGCCCAGCACATCCTGCCCGTGCGCCCAGATATTAATGCCATCGGCAAGCAGCCACCCAAGCAGAAACCATTTGTGGCGACACCAGTAAAGCCACAGACCAAAGTCGTTAAGCCCGCGCCAGTCAAGGTGTCGGATTTATGGCAGCGCATCCGCCAGGGTTACGGCCTGGACCATATAAGCAATAGCCGGATCGATCAGCAGCGCCGCTGGTACACCCGTCACCCAGAATATATTCAGCGGGTCAGCAAGCGCGCCAAGCCTTATCTTTACCATATTGTCAGCGAGCTCAAACGCCGCCAAATGCCGATGGAGCTAGCCTTGCTGCCCATTGTTGAAAGCGCTTTTGATCCCTTTGCCTACTCCCACGGCCGGGCCTCGGGGCTGTGGCAATTTACCCCACCCACCGCGCGCGATTTCAAGCTTGCCAACACCTGGTGGTATGACGGCCGCAGGGATGTGGAAGCCTCCACCGCAGCCGCACTGGATTACCTGCACCAGCTAAACCGCCGCTTCGACGGCGATTGGCTGTTGGCGCTGGCGGCCTACAACGCCGGTGGCGGCACCGTTAGCAAGGCCATTCGCAAGAATAAGCGACGCGGTCGCAACACCGATTTTTGGTCCTTATCCCTGCCCAAAGAGACCCGCGCCTATGTACCGCGTCTGCTGGCCATGGCAGAAATTGTGGCCCGCCCTCAGGCCTATCGGGTCAGCTTGCACCCGATATTAAACCAGCCCTACTTCAAGCGCTTTGACTTGCCCTATCAGCTGGACCTGTCCCAGGCGGCCAAACTGGCGCAGCTACCGATGGACGAGATCCATCTGCTCAACCCGGGCTACAGCCGCTGGGCAACCGACCCCAGCGGTGCCCAGCACTTGTTGATTCCGCTTAGCCGGGCCCAGCAATTTCGTCAAAACCTAGATCAATTGAGCCCAGTGCGACGGGTCGGCTGGCAGCGCCATGAAGTAAAACGCGGTGACACACTCAGCCAGATCGCCGAGGGCTACGGGATTAAAGTGTCCGACTTACGCCAGGTAAACAAGCTGCGCGGGAATATGATTCAGCCAG
>JAOXRV010000433.1 GCA_025800435.1 Cellvibrionaceae bacterium
AAAAAACTGCGGCGCACAGTATTTACACACCGCAGCTACGCTTACTTTAGGCCCGGGTATTAGTCTTCACGAACCCCTGCACTGCGGCAATATCGTTATCCAGCACCTCATAGCGCTCTTCGCGCTCAAACAAGTCGGCCATATGGTGTGGCAGGGCTGGGTGTACACCCTCTACCGCTTTTTCTACTGCCTCGGGGAATTTGGCCGGGTGGGCGGTGGCCAGGCAGATCATTGGGATATCACTGCGGCGGCGCTCGGCGCGGGCGGCGGCGATACCGATGGCGGTGTGGGGGTCGAGCAGGTATTCGCTGCTCTCGTAGACATCTTCAATCACTTTGATCATGCCCTTATCATCCAGGCGGAAGCTGCTGAACAGTTCCCTTGCCTGGCTCAGGGCAGTTTCGGATAGACTCATGCTGCCGGATTTAAACTCGTCCATTAAACGCTGAATTTCTGCCCCATCACGGCCGTACAGATCAAACAGCAAGCGCTCAAAGTTGCTGGACACCATAATATCCATACTTGGGGATAAGGTGTGCTCCAACTGGTGCTTGGAGTGATCGTTGGCGCTGATACAGCGGTGCAAAATATCGTTGCTGTTGGTGGCGACAATCAACTGGTCGATGGGCAGGCCCATTTTGCTGGCCAGGTAGCCGGCAAAAATATCGCCGAAGTTACCGGTGGGCACCGAAAAAGCCACCGGGCGATGGGGGCCACCCACCGACAGTGCGGCGTAAAAGTAGTAGACGATTTGGGCCATAATGCGGGCCCAGTTAATGGAGTTAACCGCCACCAGTTGGCGGCCTTCGGGTAAAAAGCTCTGGTCGGCAAAGCTGGCTTTGACCATATTTTGGCAATCGTCAAAATTGCCGTGCAGGGCAACATTGTGCACATTATTGGTCAGTACCGTGGTCATCTGCCGGCGCTGTACTTCCGAAACCCGCTGATAGGGGTGCAGAATAAAAATATCAATATTATCGCAGCGGCTGCAGCCTTCAATGGCGGCGGAACCGGTATCGCCAGAGGTTGCCCCCATCACCACCACTTTTTGCTCGCGCTTTTTCAGCACGTAGTCGAGCAGGTGGCCTAAAAACTGAAGGGCAAAATCTTTAAAGGCCAGGGTTGGGCCCTGGAATAATTCCAACACCCACTCATTGTGGGCAGTTTGCACCAGCGGCGCGATGCCATCGTGGCGGAAGCTGGCGTAGGCCTTGTCGATAATGGCCTTGAGGTCAGCGCTTGGAATTTCGCCGGCGACAAAGGGCTCGATAACTTTAAGGGCCAGCTCTTGGTAAGACAGGCCGGCCCAACTGGCAATTTCTTCAGCGCTAAACTGGGGCAGGGTTTCGGGCACATAGAGGCCGCCATCACTGGCCATACCGGTAAGAATGGCCTCTTCAAAACCGAGGGCCGGGGCCTGGCCACGGGTGCTGATATATTTCACAGGGTTTACCTATTTTAGGATCTGGCGAAAGATCCATTTTACTATTGCATGGGAAAAGCCGCTCTGACGTCGGCTTGGGCTGTATTTTAACGAATTTAAACGCCGCGGCGAAGAGGCGCCGGGCTTTAGCCCAGGCTCTCCATCCGAATACGGCTAACCGAGCCGGCGATAGAATCCAGCGCCTCAATCTGGGCCAGGGCCTTATTGATCTGGGCCTCTTGTACCCGGTTGGTCAACAGCGCCACATCGACATGATCCTGGGTAATGGACTGGGGTTCTTTTTGAATCAGCGCTTCAATGCTGGCCCCTACGCCACTTAATATTTGGGTAATTTGGTTCATAACGCCGGGCTTATCCAAGGCCGACATACGCAGATAGTAAGCGGTTTCTACCGCCTCGATGGGCACAATGGCTTGGTCTTGCAGATAGCTGGGCACAAAGCCGAGCGCCGGCACCGAAGCACCGCCATTGGCGACCGCCCTGGCGACATCGACAATATCCGCAATGACTGCCGAGGCGGTGGGCTCGGCACCGGCACCAGCACCGTAGTACAAGGTGGGGCCAACCCCATCGCCCTGTACCAGTACGGAATTCATCACCCCATCCACATTGGCAATCAGGCGCTTATGGGGAATAAGGGTTGGGTGTACCCGCAGCTCAATGCCCTGCTCCCGGCGCTGGGCAATACCCAGGTGTTTAATTCGGTAGCCCAGCTCATCGGCGTACTGCACATCGATTGGCGCAATGGTACTAATGCCCTCGCAAAACACCTTGTCGTACTGCAGTGGCATGGCAAAGGCCAGCGAGGCCAAGATCACCAACTTGTGAGCGGCATCGATACCTTCCACATCAAAGGTGGGGTCGGCCTCGGCGTAGCCCAGCGCTTGGGCTTCTTTAAGCACATCGGCAAAATCTCGGCCCTTGTCTTTCATCTCGGTCAGAATAAAGTTGCCGGTGCCATTAATAATACCCGCCAGCCACTCGATGCGGTTGGCGGCCAGGCCCTCGCGCAGGGCCTTAATAATGGGGATACCACCAGCTACGGCGGCCTCGTAGGCCACGGTTACGCCCTTATTGGCGGCGGCGGCGAATATCTCGTTGCCAAATTCGGCAATCAGGGCTTTGTTGGCGGTCACTACGTGCTTGCCATTGGCAATGGCTTGCAGCACCAAATCTTTGGCAACGCTGGTGCCGCCGATCAGCTCGACCACAATATCGACATCGGGGTTGTTCACCACCGCAAAGATATCGCGGTCAACGCTATAGGCGTTGGTATCACAGGCGGGGTTATCGCGGCGGGCGCCGATCTGGCAAATTTCGATACTTGTGGCGGCGCGGGCGTTAATTTCTTCTAAGTTGCGCGACAGTAAATTTACGGTACCACTGCCGACCGTACCCAAACCACAGATTCCAATTTTCACCGGTTTCAAAATGCCTACCTCGTTGTGCCATGGTGCCCAGCTGGTGCTGGGTGCGTATATTAAAGAGGAAGGAACAATACTGGGCGAGCTGGCCCCTGTCAAACCACAGGGGCCAGGATAAAAAACGCTTAAATGCCGACCAGGGCAGCCAGCTCTTCAGCGCTTCGATAACCGGGAATTTTGGTGCCATCTGCGAGGAAAATGCCAGGGGTGCCACGCAGGCCAAGCTCGCGCACCAGCTTGAGGTGCTCGGCCATTGGGTGGTCGGGGCACACAGACCGATCCATACCACCACCGGCTTTTAACTCGGTCAGGGCATCGGTCGAGTCTTTGGCACAAAAGGCTCGGGCCAGCTTGTCGCCAGAGGCGCTCATCATGCCCGCACGGGGGAAAGCCAGATAGCGCACTTCAATACCCATCTCATTCATCTTGGGCACTTCTTGGTGCAATTTTACACAATAGCCACAGTCCACATCGGTAAACACAAATACATGGGCCTTGGGCTTGCCTTTGGGGGAGTAGACAATCATCTCCTCCTTGGGCATTTTATTGAGCTCTTGTTTGGCAATGCCTTTAATCTTAAGCTCGCGCTGTTGCTCTACCGGGTCCAGCCAGGCGACAAATTCATCGTTCTC
>JAOXRV010000435.1 GCA_025800435.1 Cellvibrionaceae bacterium
ATTGGTCAGCCCCGGTCAGCAGGTTAACGAAGGCGATACCATTATGATCTTGGAGGCCATGAAGATGGAAACCGAGGTGAGTGCGCCTAAGTCCGGTACCGTTGGCAGTATCAATGTTAAAGAAGGCGATTCGGTCGCAGTGGGCGATTGCTTGCTGACCATCGCTTAAGTCCGGGGGTATTTCGAATGGAAAGCTTTATCGGCTTGTGGAACGACTCTGGCCTGGCCCAATTTCAGGGCCCAGGTCAGGTGGTGATGATATTAATCGGTCTGCTATTGTTGTGGCTGGCTATCAATAAAAACTTTGAGCCCCTGCTGCTGGTACCCATCGGTTTTGGCGGTATTCTGGCGAATATCCCAGGCGCTGGCCTGGCCTACTCGGCGGTGCAAAATGCGCTGATGAGCGGTGGCCCCGAGGTGGTGGCGGCCATTGCCGATGCACTGGCGGTCAGCAGCTATGAAAGCTACGCCGACATCAAGGCGGCCATGGGCGATGCCAGCGCCCAGCAAATTTTGCTGGCCCAGCAGATCGCTGCCAACGCCGGTTTTGAAAGCGGCATGCTGTACAAGTTCTACTCGGTGGCGATTGGTTCGACCATTGCACCGCTGTTGATCTTTATGGGCGTGGGCGCAATGACCGACTTTGGCCCGCTGCTGGCTAACCCCCGCACCTTGTTTTTAGGTGCGGCGGCGCAGTTTGGTATCTTCGCTACGGTGATGGGGGCTGTGGGTTTGTCGGCGCTTGGCATTATGGATTTCTCCATTGCCGATGCTGCCGCAATCGGCATTATCGGCGGCGCCGATGGCCCCACCGCGATCTATGTGGCCTCGCTGCTATCGCCTGAGCTGCTCGGTGCAATTGCCGTTGCCGCCTATTCCTATATGGCCCTGGTGCCAATGATTCAGCCGCCGATTATGAAGGCGCTGACCACCGAGGAAGAACGCAAGATCAAGATGACCCAACTGCGGGTGGTATCCAAGCGCGAGAAGATTGTGTTCCCAATCATTGTGCTGATTGCGGTGGCGATTCTGTTGCCTTCGGCGGCGCCGCTGTTGGGTATGTTCTGCTTTGGTAACCTGATGAAAGAGTGTGGCGTGGTAGATCGTCTGTCTGACACGGCCCAGAACGCGCTGATCAATATCACCACCATCTTCCTGGGCTTGTCGGTTGGCTCCAAGCTGGCGGCGGATGTGTTTCTGGATGCGAAGACCTTAGGCATTATGACCCTGGGTATTGTCGCCTTCGGTATCGGCACCGCCATGGGCGTATTGATGGCCAAGCTGATGAACAAGTTCTCCACCAATAAGATCAACCCCCTGATCGGTTCGGCCGGTGTCTCGGCAGTGCCGATGGCGGCGCGGGTATCCAATAAGGTCGGTCTGGAATACAACTCCCAGAACTTCCTGCTGATGCACGCCATGGGCCCCAACGTAGCCGGTGTAATCGGCTCGGCGGTAGCCGCCGGTGTGATGATCTCGATGGTGCAGGGTATGGGCGGTTAAGCCTGCTGCAGTAAGTAGATAAGAAAAGGGCCAAGTGGCCCTTTTTTTATTGAGGGCTCAGCCTGCGGCCAAGCCCCTGGATGGGGCGAATCCATCCATCTAAAATCCTGCATAAAACCAAATGGATCCCCGTTTTCACAGCACTGCTGTCCGGAAAAAATTTAGCTGACCTCGCTAGAAGCCCGAGAGGCGTTGGCTTTGACAGGTAAAGCGCTAGCACTGGATTCAAAATAGTATGCGCCTCGCTTTATTATCTCAAAGCTGAGTTATTTAAAAGTTCCTTGCATATTGCTTGGATAAACAGTGGCTTCGACCCCTTACCCACCACAAGGCTCTACAACTAGATGAGTTCTATGACTGTACAAGCAGAAGGAGCTATTTTTAGTGCTCAGCAGCTAGAGGTTCTGCGAGATGTAAGCTTGAGGGGTAGGGGTGCTTTCGCAGTGACTAGGCTTCTGGATGAAACGGGGGCCAGCGCCTGATCAATTCGCTTGGAGCGAATTTAGACTTGGCCGCAGGCTGAGCGCCTGGACGGCGTGAATCCATGGCGCGCTTTCGGAACGGAGAAAGTGCCCCCTACCCCTCAAGCTGGGTTTTACCCCCAAAAGCCGGGCCTTATTTTTCCCGGACAGCTGTGCATTCTCACATGGATGACGTAGCAAGGCACGTACTAGATCCAATTGAGTTTGAGCTTGTTGAGCAAAGCGGCTCAAGTGTGGACATATCATAATGCCCCTAAAATTCAGGTGATGGCAAGTAAATGTGCGTGTTGGCAACCGGCAGCATCAGATAGTTTTCTTCGGGTCATTAACAGCCCACCAAACAGGCTATATAGGAATCTTTTAAGAAGGGTATATAAGAAGCTGCTAGCTTTGCACCCATTAACTTGGACAAACAAAGGTGGGTTTTGCGGGAGGGGGAAGTGCCGCCACCTGGGTATTCCCAGGTGGCGGCGGTAGCGTTAGAAGTTAAACTTCGCCTTCATATACCAAACTCGGCCCAGTGGGCTGTGCTGTTTGGAATCGTAGCTGTAGTTGGCCGCATCGTAGAGCCGGGGCGCGTCTTCATCCAGCAGATTTTTCACCCCAAAGGTCAAGGTAGTCGTTGAGTCTTCGCTCATACCCAAGTCCAGATTAACGGCGTACTGGGCATCCACAGTCAGGTAGGAGTCGATGGTCGAGCTCTCGCCGGCGGGGATATTGTCGCGGGTGGTTTCGTAACTGGAAATATAGTTAAGCACCAAATTGGCACGCTGGCTCTCGCCCAACCAACCAAGGATAACATTGGCCTTGGTCTCCGGCAGCGAGCGGGCAAAGTTGTTGTAGTTAAACTTACCGGCAGCCTCAACCACTTGGCCATTAGCCAAGGTTAGGTCGTAGTTTAAAAAGTGCGACACATTGGCTTTTAAAGACCAGGCATCGGCAAAGGTCCACAGCGCTTCAAAGTCTAAGCCGTCTACTTCCACCTCGGAGGAGTTAAAGTAACGGGTATTTACACCCAGTAGCTGGCCGGTATCGGAGCGTACCACCGCCGGGCTATTGGGGTTGCTAAAGACTATGCCCTGGGCACTCTGCTGGGTGATAAGATCTTGGTAATCCACCCGCCAGTAGTCGAGCTTAAGCTCCAGCTCATCGGTGGGCTGATAGATCAAGCCAAAGTTATAGTTGGTAGACTCCTCGGGCTGTAAATCCGCCGCGCCGCGGCCGGCCACCCGAATAAAGGTGGGGGTACCTTTGGGTGTGCCGTCGGCGTTAAAATCTTGAATACCTTCAAGGTTAACCGCCGTGGCATTAAGCTGGGATAGCGAAGGCTCGCGGAAGGAGGTGGATACCGAACCGCGCATAATCCACTGCTCACTGAGCTGCCAGCGTACTGCCAGTTTGGGGTCTAGGCTGTTGTCATTATCGAGTTTTTCATAGCGCAGCGCGGCGGTCACTTCCAGTGCGTCGCTGATGGGGAGTTTGGTTTCGGCAAAAATTGCAAAGCTGTTGCGGTCGACATCTTCTTGGGATACCCCGCCAAGGAAGGTGTAATCCACTGGAATTGGAGCACCATTTTGGTCAAAGGTGACTAGGTATTCTTCGTTGGCATCTACTTTAAAGCTTTCGCTGCGCGCCTGCAGGCCGAAGGCAAAGCCGGCATTGCCGCCGCCCATCTCAAATAAATCACCGGCAACCACCGCATCCCATACCAGCAGATCGGTGTTGCGCTCGGTATCGGAAACCGTGCGCAGCCAATCGATCATTTCCTGGCTGTTGTTGGCGGCCACAAAAGGGTCAAAGAACTGATCGCCACTGGGGCCACCCCGGCCGGCCAGGGCCGCATCAAGGCGTGACTTAACCACATCGGGCTGAATTGCCCGGTAGCGGTTTTCGCTGTAGCTCAAGGCGGTGTCGTAGGACCAGCCGTTGTCGAACTCGCCGCTGAGGTTAATCGAATAGCGGGCGGTTTCATTTTCCCGCGGCGAAATCGGCGAGGGCGACTCGGCACCAAAGGGGCGACCAAACCACACTACTGGCACACCGAAGGGGTTGCTGGGGTGATTGGGCATTATCAGCGGGAAAGCCAGGTAGGGGTAACTGGGGGACTGTGGGTTATCCTCCACATCGTTATTGGCCCAACCCGCTTCCGCAAACAGGGTCATGCCATTATCAAATTCGTGAGTTAAATTGGTGTACAACTGGCGGCGCTTTTCGGTGTTAACGAAGTTAAAGCGGCCACCGTAATAGAAACCACAGCGGGCGCCATTGGGCACCGGCAGCACCACGGTTTCTGGAATATCGCCACAGCCGGCCAGGGGTACTGATTGCAGGCGCTGGTAGTCGCCGGCGTAGGGGCCATCAGCTACCGTGGTTGGGAGCACCGGCAAAAACGTAGCGCCGGCACCGGAGATGGCCAAGTTGGAGTACTCGGGCCGCTTACTCGCGTTGAGGGGTGAGCGGTCTAAAAAGTGGCCGGAAACCGTGAAGTGGGTTTTTTCATTACCCCCACCCCAAATAAAACCAATATCTTTATCTTCCTGGCTGTCTGCGTGGGTAGTTTGGTAGCCCACGTTGACTTCCAGGCCCTCAAAATCTTTGCGCAGAATAAAGTTAACCACCCCGGCGATGGCATCGGAGCCATAGGTGGAAGCAGCGCCCTCTTTAAGTACCTCAACCCGCTCTAGGGCCTCGGCGGGGATGGTGCTGGTATCGACAAATACGCTGCCATCGTTGGCCAGGGCGCCGGAGATGGTTTGGCGGCGGCCGTTAATTAATACCAGGGTTGAACTTAGCCCGAGACCGCGCAGATTAATATTTTCCGTGCCCTGGGTTGAGCCCTGGGTAAAGGAGTCGGATTGGTTTTCTGAGCCGCTGCTGATGGCCAGCTTACTAATCACATCCGCCACGGTGGTCGCGCCAATGGCGTCGAGGTCTTCGCGGCCCATGACCTGCACCGGCAAGGCGGCATCGCCGGGGCTACCCTTAATATAGGAGCCGGTGACCATCACTTCTTCGATCTCGCCGGCCTGGGCATTAACAAAGGGGGCAAAGCCGGTGCAGCTGAGCGCAATCGCTAAAGCTAGGGGTTTTTTAGGGGCAAATAGATTGCTTAACACTGTATCTGATCTCCTGGATTATTATATTTATTTTGCTCGGAAATTGGTGAGCGCAATCGAGTGTAAACAATGGACTGTCGATTGAACACCGAGGCTTTGACGTCATCATTAAAATCAATAAAAGAAAATCACGAAAGCAAATAGTGATGTCAAAAATAACCCACCACATGACCTCAATGGCACAAAAATGAGAAAAGGGATAACCTTTTTAGTACTTTGAGCTAGTTATCTATAAATAAAGATTCTATTAATTATTCGCCTATCGCATGGGCCAGCAGCTCATAAGAGCGTTTGCGCGCGGCAAAATCATAGCAGATGGTTACCGTCATAATTTCATCGGCACCGTAGGTCTGGGCCAGCGCATTGAGCTTATCGCGCACCTGCTCGGGGGCGCCGATGGCGGCGCTGCCCATGCGCTGGTTTACAAAAGCCTGCTGCTGGGGGCTAAACTGGTAAGCTGCCGCCTCATCCGGCGGGCAGATTTCAGTATCGCTTTGGCCGCTGACAAATTTTAAATAAGAAACGGTGCGGCTACGCGCCAAGTACTGAGCCTCTGCTTCGGTATCGGCCACCACCACATTGACCGTAACGCTACTGTGGGGCTGCGCTAAGCTGCCGGGAAGCTCGGTATTGGCCTGAAAACAGTGGCGGTAATAAGACAATATGCGCTCGTCCATGGCGGGGTTGATAAACAGGGCAAAATTGTAAGGCAGGCCTAATTGCCCGGCCAGGGCGGCACTATCGGGGCTGGAGCCAAGCATCCATAAAGTCGCCGGGGTATCAACCTGTGGCCGCAAGGTCGGGGTAAAACCCGGATCGGCTAGCATGGCTTGCAGCTCGGCCGCCTGCTCGGGAAAGCGCTGAAAGTTTGGCTGCCCGGTTTGCGACAGCAAACCTGCGGTAACCATATCGGTGCCGGGCGCCCGGCCGATACCTAGATCAACCCGGCCTGGGTTGAGGGCCGCCAGGGTGGCCCCCAGTTCGGCTACTTTATAGGGTGTATAGTGAGGCAGCATAATACCGCCGCTGCCAATGCGTATCTTCTCTGTCACCGCCCCCAGGGCGCCGAGCAACACCTCCGGCGCACTGCCAGCTAAGGCATCGGTACCGTGGTGTTCGGATACCCAAAAACGATGATAGCCCAAGGCCTCGGTATGCTGGGCCAACTCCAGGGTTTCGGCAAAAGCCTGCTGGGCAGTGCCGCCTTTGCGCAGGGGCGACTGGTCGAGAATACTGAGTTTCATTGGCGTTTATTTATTGGCCCAGCAGGGCTTTTTCCTTAGCTTCACGGGCCTGAATAATATCCTGGCCACGCACAAAGGCCACATAGGCAGCGGTTTTAGGCCAGCGCTCGGCATCCAGCTGATAGCCGCCGATCTCAGCATTGATAAAGGGCGAGACCAAGGCAATATCGGCAATGGTTAGGCGCTGCTCAAATAAAAAATCAGCACCTGGAACCACGCTTTCCACATAGGCCAAGGCCTTGGGAATGATCTTTGCCTCGGCCTTGGCGATGGCATCATTATCGGTTTCCAAGCCACGCATGGGCGCCACAATGCGCTGAAAGAAAGGTACTAGCAGGGCATCAACCAGCGCGGTATCGGCAAACTCTTCCAGCCAACGGGCCTTGGCTCGGTCTTGAGTGCCCACTGGGAACATCGGGTGTTGTGAGTAGCGCTCTTCCAAGTATTCGTTAATAACAGTGGAGTCGCTCAGGCTAAAGTCGCCTTCTTGCAGGGCGGGTATTTTGCCCAGGGGGCTAATTTTTTCGTAGCCCTCGGGCAGCGCACCGGGGAAGACCTGTTGGTTCTCGTACTCTACGCCCTTGGCTTCGAGTACCAGCAGTACTTTGCGTACATAGGGGGATAGGATGGCTCCGTAAATTTTTGGCATATTGGGCTCTCTTGTAAATTATTAGTTAGAGCACCCAATATACCTGCAATCACCTTGTCAGTCGTGCCAATTTTTAGGCCTTAGCGTCAATATATTCATCCACCAGCCGGGCCAGAATATCCAGCGGTACGGCGCCATTTTTTAGCACCACATCGTGAAATTCCTTAAGCGAAAACTTATCGCCCAGGGCGGCCTTGGCCCTGGCGCGCAGCGCCAAGATTTTGTTCATACCAATTTTATAAGCAGTGGCCTGGCCCGGCATTACAATATAACGCTCAACCTCGGCGATCACATCGCTTTCGGCCATGCCGGTATTGCCAATCATGTAGTCGATGGCTTGCTCGCGGGTCCAGCGCTTGGCATGAATGCCTGTGTCCACCACCAGCCGCACGGCTCGAAATAGCTCAGCCTGAAGGCGGCCAATATTGTCGTAGGGGTCTTGCTGAAAACCCAGCTCCCAGGCCAACTGCTCGGCGTATAGGGCCCAGCCCTCTACATAAGCGGTAAACAGGGGAATGCGACGGAAGATTGGAATGCCCTCAAGCTTCATATTAATGGCAACCTGAAAGTGGTGGCCAGGAACACCCTCGTGGTAGGCCAGGGTACGCATATTATATTTTGGGGTGGCCTTAATATCGTAAAGGTTGGCGTAGAACTGGCCAGGGCGAGAGCCATCCAGTGCCGGCGGCTGGTAATAGGCGCCCGGCGCGGTTTTTTCTTTAAACTCGGGTATCCGCTTTACCTCCATACCGGTATCCGGGCGCAAGCTAAAGGCCGCATCTAAACCCTGATCAATTTCATCCAAAATAGCCTGGTAATCGGCCAGGATTTGAGCGCGGCCGGCTTCGGTATCGGGGTAATAGAATTCTTCTTTAGCCGCCAAGCTGGCAATGGCCGCCTCGAAACCAGCACTGGTGTCAAAGCCCTCTTGTGCCAAGATGGCAAGAATCTCGCCCTGGATGCGAGCGGTCTCGTCCAGCCCCAACTGGTGAATCTGCTCGGCGCTCATATCGGTGGTGGTAAAAGTACGCAGGGCGGCGCGGTAAGCGGCGTCGCCATCGGGTAATTTCCAATAGCCATCATCGCTGGTGGTTTTGGGTTTTATGTTATTAAAATAATCGATAAACAACTGGTAGGCCGGATAGATATCAGACTGTATCAGAGCTTCTGCCCGAGCCAGCACCTCGGTGTTATCAAAGCCTTCCATCTGTGCTGTTTTGCTGGCCAGATTGGTGTAAAGAATATTTTCTTTAGCGGGTGTTGTGACAAAATTACCCATCTCTTCCAGCACTTTCTCCACCACAAAACGCGGCGGCAAGATACTCAGAGACTCGCGCTTTTTGAGGCCCTCCATGGTCTGCTTAAACTTTTGTGGCAGGGCTTGCAGGCGTGCCAAATAGTCATCTGCATCGGCGGCCACCTCCAGCGCATGGGTAGATTCCATAAAGCTGGGGAAGGCGCTCTGGGCACCGAACATTTGGTTGAGGGGATAATTGTGATAGCGGAAGCGCTCAAAATCATCCAGGGCGTTAAATAAATACAGGGCGATATCTTTAGACAGCCTTTGCTCTTTGCTGAGGTCTTCGTCTTTATATTCCAGCAAAGTGGCTTTGGCGGCCTTTAAATCGGCCATCAGTTGATCACCGGCGGCCAGGCTATCGTTATCCAGTTTGCGGTTATGGCCGCGGATACCGATATTCTCCAGCACGTGCAGCATACTCAAGGTTTCTGGGCTTTTAAGCGCCTGCTTGGCCACTTCACGGTTCAAGAAGTTATTAAAAAACCAGGGCTTGCCATACCACTCATGGGCGATAAAACCACCAGCTAAGATCAGTAAGCTTACGATAAGGTAGAGAAATATTTTTAGTATTTTCATAGGGGCTTAATCCATAATTAGCTAGGGCACCTCTGAATAACTCGATGATGCTCAGCGGGAGCCTTGCTAGCGCATTTGCCTCAAGGCCTGAGCGTCACCGAGTTATTCAGAGGCACCCTAGTCGATCACTTCGACCGAATCGACTTTTTGAAAGCCCCGAGGCAGTTTATTGCCGCGCCGGCCGCGCTCGCCCTGGTAGTGCTCCAGGTCGCTGCCTTTCATATTAAGGTGGCGCTTGCCAGAGTAGACCTTTAGCTGCTGGCCTTTGGCGATGACCTCTACCGCCACCACAAATTCATCTCGCGACTGCACTCGGGCCGAGGGGATATTCATAATTTTATTGCCCTTGCCCCGAGCCAGCTCGGGCAGATCGCTGAGCGGGAAGACCAGCATTCGCCCCTCGTTACTGATGGCGACAATTTTTAAATCATCACCCCCATTTAAGGGCACGGTGGGCATTACCCGGCCACCTTTAGGCAGGGTAAGGGCCGCCTTACCCGCTTTGTTCTTGGTAAACAAATCGCCCATGGTGCCGATAAAACCGTAGCCCGCATCCGAGGCCAGCAGTACTTTTTGTTTATCATCACCCATCATTGCCGACATAAACACCGCGCCGCTGGGCGGGTTTAGGCGGCCGGTTATGGGCTCGCCCTGGCCCCTGGCCGATGGCAGGGTGTGGGCGGCCATGGCGTAGCTGCGGCCGGTGCTGTCGAGCAAAATTACATTTTGGTTGGACTTGCCCTTACAGGCAGTTTTAAATTTATCACCAGCCTTGTAATTGAGGGCTGTCGGGTCAATATCGTGGCCCTTGGCCGAGCGAATCCAGCCTTTTTCGGAGATTACCACGGTCACCGGGTCGCTGCTGAGCAGGTCGGTCTCGCTAAAGGCAGCGGCTTCATCGCGGGCCACAATTGGCGAGCGGCGCTCATCGCCAAACTCTTCGGCGGCGGCTTGCAGCTCTTTTTTCACCAGGGTTTTTAAACGCCGAGCACTGTCGAGAGTTTTGTTGAGATCGTCGCGCTCTTTTTCCAGGGCCTCTTGTTCTTGCTTGATTTTCATCTCTTCCAAACGCGCCAACTGGCGCAGCTTGGTTTCGAGAATATATTCAGCCTGGGCTTCAACTAAATTAAAGCGCTCCATTAAAATTGGTTTGGGCTCGTCCTCGGTGCGGATAATATGAATCACCTCATCCACATTGAGGAATACCACCATTAAGGCGGCCAAGCGCAACAAGCGCTCTTCCACCTTGGACAAGCGGTACTGCAAGCGGCGGCGCACGGTAACCATTCGAAAGCTCAGCCACTCAGTCAAAATCGTCTCTAAAGATTTAACCCCGGGCCGACCGTCAATACCGATCATATTCATATTGATACGGTAGGTGCGCTCCAGATCGGTGCTGGCGAAAAGATGGCTCATCATCGCCTCAATATCGACCCGGTTTG
>JAOXRV010000453.1 GCA_025800435.1 Cellvibrionaceae bacterium
GGATGTAAAAAGAAGCGAAAAGCCCCGCAGGGTGCGGGGCCTTTTTATGGAGACTAAGGTTTCTTGCTAAAGGTAATTATATCTCTGAGTTTGCCTGAGCCGCGCACCATAACCCCGAGAATGGCTTGCAGTTCATTGCCGGGTTGGGCGCGGGCCAAATCAGTGGCCAGGTTACGGCGGATGTATTTCCAGCTGCCATCCATAGAGCGCTCGCCCAAACCAAAGTGAACGTACTTGCCATCGCCAAGCTTGTCTTCATCGACCGGGGTGTAATAAAAGTAGCGCAAACCCTGGCTGGTCTGCAGCGCGACATAGACTGTGTAAAACTCATCGAAGGCCATCGCCCAGCGAATATCCCGGTGACGGCTGTTGTTCCACCACTGGCCATTAACCGAGCGCAAACGGTAACCGTTTTTAAGGCCATCGCCGCTGAGTTCCAAGGCGGTATTGCCGTTTTCACCCACTTCGTCAATTACCGTTAAGCTGGCACCGCTGGGGTCCGCATCGTAAATATCCCAACCCATGGTGGTTTGTTCACCGGCCGCGGGGCCTGAGGCCAGGGCGCCGTATACAATCGCCTCGTAGAAAGAACCATCATCGAGCAGGTCGGAGTTGTAACGCAGCTCGGAACCGTCGGGGATACCATCACCGTCTGAGTCTGGATCCAACAGATTAATGATGCCATCCGCGTCAGTGTCTTCGTCCCAGCGCCCGGCCAGATAGTCTAGCTCGACCTGATCGGCAATGCCATCGCCATCGCTATCGATCAAACCGGGGTCGGTGCCGTATTCGTTCAGTTCCTCAAGGTCGGACAGGCCATCGCCGTCAGAGTCGAGCCACTCGGGCAAGGTGCTTAAGGTTTTAATATTATCCAACTGCATTGAGCCGCGCAGCATAAAGCCCTGTATCGCCAATAGCTCATTACCGGGCTGGGCAAGTTTTAAATCGCGCTCAATATTGCGGGTAAACAGTTGCCAGTTACTGTTTTTCGAGTTAACCCCAAGGCCAATGTGAATGTACTTATCATCGCCCAGACGACTGACGCCTTCACCGCTGTAGGCGATATAACGGGTGCCCTGCTCTGTGTCTAGCAGTACATAAACCCGGTAATCGGTAGCGGTTTTCATCTCCCACTGCAGATAGTTGTGGGCGGCGTTTTGCCACAAGTTGCCAGCCGGGCTGTAGAGCCGAAAACCGTTTTCCATGCGCTTGCCGCTGAGTTCAACCGCGTTATCCTCGGCCACCACATCGCGGGTTTGTATACTAATGCTGGCACCGGCTGGGCTATTGTCGTAAATCACCCAAGATGGGCTGAGGGACTTATTAGCCAGTTCATACACTATCTCCTCCGCAACAGAGGTGTTGTCATCGGGCTCACTGCCGTTAGCGATCTCAGCGCCATCGCTCAGGCCATCGCCATCGGCATCGGCATCGTGCAAATTAATCGTGCCATCGCGGTCGAGATCACCATCCCACAGGGCCTGCCAGAATTCCACCTCGGCGCCGTCTTCCATATCGTCCCAATCACTGTCGCGCAGATAGGGGTTAGTGAAGTAGGTCTCCATCTCTTGCAGATCGCTGAGGCCGTCGCCGTCGGAATCCAAATCCTCTGGAAACTCATCCAAGGTAATGACCTGGTCGAAACGACCCGAGCCACGCACTTGAAAATCCAAAATCTCGATCAGTTGGATGCCGGGGTAGTAACGCTGCATATCGTGCTGCAAATCTCGGGTAAAGGTTTGCCACTCACCATTGCTGGCGCGCGCCCCTAGGGGTTGATGCAGCATCGAGCCATCGTCTTCTTTAGCCTCGTCGACCGGGGTGTAATACAGGGTAAAAACGCCGTCTTCGCTCTGTACTTTGATATAAACTGTAAAAAACTCATCGTATTTTGCACTCCATTGCACAAACTGTTGGCCGCTGTCCCAACTGGCCTCGGCTGAGCCATTAAAACGATAACCGTTTTGGTGGCCACTGCCGGCCAGCTCGACCACATCGCCCCGGCCCTGCTCTTGCACCAGGCTTAAGCTGGCACCGGCGGGTTGATTATCGTATACCGACCAAGCCTCGATATTACTGCGCAGTGCCAGCGCTGGCGCGGCGCTGATGCCAGTTTTTAGCAGTGCCCGCGCCTGGCTTTTGCCTGGCGCTGCAGGCCCAGCGTCAAACTGTGCATAAACCGGCGCGTTTATTGCCAACAGGCAGCTACCGGCTAGCGCGCTAAATAGTCGTGCAACCCTTGTTAATGTTTT
>JAOXRV010000461.1 GCA_025800435.1 Cellvibrionaceae bacterium
ACTGCGACCGAATCGCCTTCTTTAACATTGATACTGCCAACGGTACCGGACTTAGGCGCACTCACCTCGGTTTCCATCTTCATGGCCTCCAAGATCATAATGGTATCGCCTTCGTTAACCTGCTGACCGGGGCTGACCAATCCCTTAAAGATATTACCGGCCAGGGGCGCGGGCAGTGGCTCGCCACCTGTGGGCACAGCGCCACCAGCGGCTGGGGCAGCGGCAGCACCACCGACAGGTACAATACCGGTCAGGTCGCCGCCGTTGCTCACAGTCACGGTGTAGCTCTGGCCATCGACATTAACTGTGTACACTTCTTCGCCCGCATCGTTGGTCACAACCGAGCCTTCTTTGCCGGTGGGCACTGGCTCAAAGGCCGAGGCATCGCCACGGTTTTGCAGGAACTTCAGACCAATCTGGGGGAACAGGGCATAGGTCAGTACATCGTCGATCTCGCCTTCGCCGGCCGTTAGGCTAATGCCTTTATCGGCGGCCAGCTCTTTAAGCTCGGCGGTGAGCTTATCCAGCTCGGGCTCGATCAAATCGGCGGGGCGGCAGGTAATGGCTTCGGCGCCGTCCAGCACTCGGGCTTGCAGCTCGGCGTTGATCTCGGCCGGGGCCGCGCCGTACTCGCCTTTTAATACGCCCTGGGTCTCTTTGGAGATGGACTTATAACGCTCGCCGGTGAGTACATTCAGCACCGCCTGGGTGCCGACAATTTGCGAGGTGGGGGTTACCAGGGGGATATAGCCCAGGTCTTTGCGCACCCGGGGAATCTCGGCCAGCACCTCATCGAACTTGTCCTCGGCGCCCTGGTCGCGCAGTTGGTTTTCCATATTGGTGAGCATGCCACCGGGAACCTGTGCACTTAAAATACGTGAGTCAACGCCGCGTAGGGAGCCTTCAAACTTAGCGTACTTCTTGCGCACTTCGCGGAAGTAAGCGGCGATATCTTCGAGCAGGTTCAGATCCAGACCGGTGTCGCGCTCGCTGTCCTGCAAAATGGCAACGACGGACTCTGTGGGGCTGTGGCCGTAGGTCATCGACATAGAAGAAATCGCGGTGTCGACATTGTCGATACCCGCTTCCACACACTTAAGGGCGGTGGCGGTGGACAGGCCGGTGGTAGCGTGGCACTGCATATGAATGGGAATATCACAGGCGGCTTTTAGCTTGCTTACCAGTTCGTAGCCTTTATAGGGGGTGAGTAGGCCGGCCATATCTTTAATGGCGATGGAGTCGGCGCCCATGTCTTCGATGCGCTTGCCCTGTTCGACCCACATATCGATGGTATGCACCGGGCTTAAGGTATAGGCGATGGTGCCCTGGGCGTGTTTACCCTGCTTTTTAACGGCTTTAAGGGCGGTGTCGATATTGCGCATATCGTTCATGGCATCGAACACCCGAAATACGTCTACGCCGTTAACCGCACAGCGCTCGACAAATTTATCGACCACATCATCGGCGTAGTGGCGGTAGCCCAAAATATTCTGGCCCCGAAACAGCATCTGCATGGGGGTTTTGGGCATGGCTTTTTTGAGCTCGCGAATGCGCTCCCAAGGGTCTTCGCCGAGGTAACGGATACAGGCGTCAAAGGTGGCGCCGCCCCAGGTTTCTAAAGACCAAAAACCCACTTGATCGAGTTTTTCGGCAATCGGCAGCATGTCGTCGATACGCATGCGAGTGGCAAATAGGGATTGGTGGGCATCACGCAATACCACATCGGTAATGCCTAAAGGTTTTTTGTTATCGCTCATAGGAATGCCTATTTAATATCTGCTTGGCTGGTGCTTATTTATTGCGGTGCTGATCGAGGGCCGCCTTGATAATGGCGATCACTTTGGGATCTTGCACCGTGTTAGCCGGGGGCGCGTGGCCGGGGCTTACATCGGGCTCTGGGGCCTCGGGGAAGTACTTCTGGATAAGCGCTGACATAATCGTCACCGCGATCACCAGCAGGGTTAGGAACACAAACACGGTTCCCATTCCGAACAGCATCAGGTCGGTGCCCTGTTGCATAATACTTGCTGACATAGTGTCTCTCTCCTCGCAATCCTGGTCGGCGCCGCTAGGGCTGCCAGGTCTGGCTTAGATTGGCCGGGGCTCACAATTGTGTGGCTCGGTCTCGGGTGGCCGGCAGGGGCTAACCTGGCTCTAC
>JAOXRV010000474.1 GCA_025800435.1 Cellvibrionaceae bacterium
CCAAATGGGTGCCGCAAATGGCCGGCAGCGAAGCCGTGTTCGCCGGTATTAAGAAGAAGGCCGGGGTCGAGTACGCCGCACTAACCCCCAATATGCAAGGCTATGAGCGGGCGGTGGCTGCGGGCGCCGATGAAGTGGCGATTTTTGCCGCCGCCAGTGAAGCCTTTAGCCAGAAGAACACCAACTGCAGTATTGCCGAGAGCATGCAGCGCTTTGCGCCGATCATGACAGCGGCCAAGGCAGCCGGCCTAAAAGTGCGCGGCTATGTCAGCTGTGTGGTGGGCTGCCCCTACGAGGGCGAGATCGCCCCGGCCAAAGTGGCCGCGGTCAGCAAGGCCCTGCTGGACGCCGGCTGCTATGAAATTTCCCTCGGCGATACCATTGGCGTGGGCACCCCGGCCAGCGTCAGCGCCATGCTGGAGGCGGTACTTAAGCAAGTGCCCGCCGACAAGTTGGCGGTGCATCTGCACGACACCTATGGCCAGGCCCTGGCCAATATCTACGCTGCCCTGCAATTGGGCGTGGCAGTAGTGGACAGCTCGGTCGCCGGCCTCGGCGGCTGTCCCTATGCCAAGGGCGCCAGCGGTAACGTCGCCAGCGAGGATGTGGTGTATATGCTGGATGGTTTAGGTATTGAGACCGGCATCGATCTGGCCAAGCTAATTAGCGCCGGCGATTTTATCTGCCAGGCCATCGGCCGTGCCAATGGTTCTAAGGTGGCCAGTGCCAGGCTGGCTCAGTGCCAGGGCGCCTCTGAATAGACTGAAGGGATTAACGGGTAATTATTTGGGCCAGCTCTGTCGCCTGTTTGCTAATGGCAGCAGGGGCTTTTTCTATCAGCTCAATCCCCCTTTGCTCAAAGTCTAGAGATTTGAGCTGGTAGATTAAAATGGTCCCTTCGGTTTTGGTGCCCTCTAGCTCAACCTCTAACTTTATGCCCCTTTTACTACTGGTAATTGGGGCCACAATGGCAAAGCCGGTATGCTCATTAAACGCTTTTCGAGAGAGCACAAACGCGGGCCGGCGCTTAGTTATCTCCTGGCCGGCACTCGGTTCAAAATCCAGCCAAATAATATCGCCCTTATCTGGAACAAACACTAAAGTAACTCCCTGCCCAGCGGCTTGGCATCAAGCCACTCCCGATCCTCATCGTTTAGTGAAAAGTTTTCCCTGGGGCTTTCAGCCAGCAACGCTTCTAAGCTAGTGTCATCGCTCAATGGCGTTAGCACAATTTTATTATCGACCACGGATAGCTCAAGCTCGGCTCCGACGGTCAAACCCAGCATTTTGCCAATGGCCTTGGGAATGCTCACAATCTCAGCCCCACCCGACTGGCGCACGGTAACGGTTGTCATTTTATTCCCCCTTCAACCCAGACAGTTATACCCAAGTATAACACATAGCTCTAGTCCCCAAATAGCAGCCTATCCGCTAAAATCTCTAAGCTCTTAACAGCACTTTAGTTTGGAGCTATGCTCAAGCTGTTAAACATGGTGTTCTGCCCCGATTAATCCTGGCCCGGGCATGATTGTCTTCCCTATTCGATGTATTAGCCCCATGAAAGTTATCGCTAAGTCTTTTGTTATATTTATTATTTTAGTGCTATTGCTGGGCCTGGGCCTGGTGGTCTATTTACCTAGGCTGCTGCCCACATTAGTTAACGACTACAGCGGCAAGTTTATTGATAAAAGCCAGGTAAAACTTGCGCACGCAGAGTTTGACTACCTTGATGGCTATTTCAAACTAAAAGGGGTGAGTTTTCAGCAGGGCCAAGGCCAGCCGCTAGCCATAGAACAAATTACCCTTAAGCTCGACCCAAAGGCTCTGCTAAACCGCCATCTCAAAATCAGCCAGCTGTATATTCAAGGCGGTGTCGTGCCCCTGCAACAAAGTGATGGCCAGTGGCAACTGGCCGGCCTGCCGCTCACAGCAGGCAATGACGAAGCCAGTAAAACCGAGCCTGGCCCACCCTGGCGTATTAGCCTTAAGCAATTGCAACTCGACCAAGTTAAGCTAAACTTTGAACACCCCCAGCTTATGGGCGCCCTATTAGTTAAGCAATTAATCGCCGCTGATTACGACAGTCGTTCACCAGTGCTGAATCTAAGCATTAGCCATCACCTTGAGCTACAGAGCAGCCAACTTCAAATAAGCCCGGAGCAGTGGTTACACAGCAAAAGTCCAAGCCAACTCAAAGGCCAAGTACAACTGAGGGCGCCCCTTAATAAGCTGATGGAAGAGTTTGAATTGCAGTTGGCCACCCGCATCGACAATATAGAACTGCAACTGGGCGATCGACAAAAGCCTATGGCCCTGGCCAATTTACAAAGCCTTGAGCTTAAAGCGCTAAGCTTAAAATCACTGAGCGAGCCAAGCCTAAAAGCCCATGGCATTAGCGCGCAACAGCTGCAATTTTTACCCGGTGCCATAAGCGTCAAAGACCAGGCCAGCGCCAGCAGCGCCGTCAATACCGAAACCATTGAACTGGATAGCCTCAGCTTTGGCGCACAAACCCTAAGCCTCGGCAAGCTCGCCATTAACGGTGTTCAAGCGCATATTGAATTAGTGGAAAATTATCAATGGCAAGCCCTGCAACCACTGCTACAACAGTTCCCAGCGAGCCCCGCCAAGCAACAAGGCGGCACAGCCACTGAGGCCACCGCCATTGAGTTGCAAGCGTTAGCGTTAAGCAACAGCCAAATACACCTGCAAGACCACAATATCGAGCCCAAAGTAACACTGGCTATTAAACTACAGCAGTTAGACGCAGGCCCCTACCACAGCCAAAAACCCGAACAGGCCACCCAGATAAAATTGGCGGCGGGCCTACAGGAGATTGGCCGCCTAAACTTTAGCGGTAGCCTCAGCCCTTTAGCCGGCCCCCAAACCATTGATGGTGAATATGAGCTACAGCACTTTAACCTGGTGGATATATCCCCCTATTTTGAACAGCAGAGCGGTTATTTTATTCGCACCGGTCAACTCAACCTTAAGGGCAACACCAAGCTTGTCGACAAACAACTCAACAGCCAAAATAAAATTCGCCTCAATGCCATCGAGCTGGACCGGGTCGATGAAGAGCGGGCCAAAAAGCTCGACCAACAAGTCAGCATGCCACTCGATTCAGCCCTGGGCCTATTGCGCAATGACAAAGGCGATATCAAATTAGATATGCCCATCGAAGGTAATATTGATGAGCTGGAGTTTGGCACTGGCGATATCGTCAACCAACTCAGCGCCCGGGCGGTAAAGAGCGCTAGCCTGGCCTATTTAAAATACGCTTTTCAACCCTACGGCAGTTTAATTACCGTGGGCAGTTGGCTCAGTGACCAGGCCCAAAAAATTCGCCTCGACCCTATCGAATTTGACGCCGGCCAAAGTCAGTTAAATCAAACCCAGCTGGCCTATATCGACAAGCTGGGCAAGCTGCTGCAAGACAAGCAAAAATTGCGCATCAAAGCCTGCCCTATCGCCAGCCCCAACGAAACCGCCTGGCTGCAGCAACAAGCCCAACAAGCAAACGCCGAACAAGCCCCGCCGCCAATTGATGAGCAAATCCAAACCCTGCAAAAGCAGCGCCTCGATGGGCTGCAAAAACAACTGCTAGAGCAGTACCAGATCGAGCCCAGCCGTATTATCCCCTGCCGCGCCCAGCAGGATGCCAAGGCCCAAAAGCCCTATTTGCACCTAGAAATATAGGCCTCCACTTGGCCGAACAAATGGCATTGGCCCCACAGGGCTGCTTGGTGATGCAAGCGGGCAATAGCG
>JAOXRV010000489.1 GCA_025800435.1 Cellvibrionaceae bacterium
CGGCCGCCGTGGCCGGCTACCCCTGCGAAGTCATGGGTGAGCGCGTAGCGGCCTTTGCGGTACTCAAACAGGGCGCCAGCTTGAGCCTGGAGCAGCTCAACGACTACCTCAAAGCCCAGGAGATCGCGGTCTATAAGCTGCCCGAAAAGCTCCAGATTCTGCCGGCCATACCGCGCAACCCACTGGGCAAAGCACTACGCTATAAGCTCACAGAAATGGTATCCTAACAGCCTTTACATTAACCCGCTGCCACTGTGCAGCGGCTCAGCTAAGGTTTGTTATGAAAGTTTTGGTTCGCACCCTATCGGTTTTAATTGTTCTGGCTTGCGCCTATATCTGGGTAAATATCCTGCTCTCGCCCGTCGATATGGGTGCCCAGCTGGGTCTGACCGCTGACACCCCACTGGGCCTGGGCTCAATCCGCGCCGATGCGGGCGGCATCTTTTTTATTACCATGGTGCTGACCAGCTTGGGCCTTATTAATAAGGGCAATCATTGGTTTGGCGCCGCCGCCACGGTGATGCTGGGCGCTGCGATTGGCCGCATTACCGGCGTTATTGTCGAGGGCTACAATGAAGCCGCCATTATGCCCTTGGGGGCCGAGCTGGTTTTAGTGGCCATTCTATTTGCCGCTTATAAAAAAGCCTAAAGCAAAAAGCTCGCGCCGACGCAAAAGCCAAGTACCGCCAGCGGTGACCACTGTAACAAGCGCAGCATGGCAAAGCCCACCAGGGCAATGGCCATAGTCGCTGGTGAGTTTACCGCCGCGCTAAACACCGGCTGGTACAGGGCTGCCCCCAGCAGCCCCAGCACTGCCGCCCCCACCCCCAGCAGGGCCCGCTGCAATGCTACCGAGGCAAGGACCCGGTTCCACAGTGGCAACACCCCAGCGAGCAATAAAAACCCAGGTAAAAATATAAACAACAGGGCAATCGTTGCGCCCGCAAGCGAATGATTGTCCGCAGCGGCGCCGAGATAGGCGGCCAAACTAAACATTGGCCCCGGAATCGCCTGGGCAGCGCCGTAGCCGGCCAAAAACGTATCTTTATCAAGCAAGCCCTGGCCCACCACACCCTGCTCTAGCAGTGGCAGCACCACATGGCCACCGCCAAACACCAAGGCCCCTGCCTGATAAAAAATGGCCGCCAAACTATCACTGGCCAGCAACGGCAACAGTATCAATAAGGCCCCAAACAGCCCCAGTAAGATAAAGCCTGTGCGGCTTGAGTAGTCGATATTTAAAACCGACTGCGACCCAGTCTCTGCATTGCAGTACAGATAACCGGCCAGGGCGCCGCCAGCCACCACCAGCAGCTGGGCCTCGGCGGCATCGAACAATAAAATCAGCGCCGCCGCTGCGACCGCCATTAAGCGCCGAGATAAATCCGGGCATAGATTTTTAGCCATGCCCCACACCGCATCGGCCACCACCGCCACTGCCACCAGTTTTAAGCCCTGCACCAGGCTTGCCGCCGTATCGCCGCCCAGTTGAGGCAGCAGTGCCGCAAATACAAACATCAACAGCGCCGAGGGCAAGGTAAAGGCGATGAAGGCCGCCAACGCCCCCAGCCAACCGGCGCGCTGTAAGCCCAGGGCAAAGCCCAACTGGCTGCTGGCGGGGCCGGGTAGAAACTGACAGATCACTAATAGCTGGCTAAATTGACTCTCGCTAAGCCAGCGACGACGCTCTAAAAGCTCTTTGCGAAAATAGCCGATATGGGCGATGGGGCCACCGAATGAGGTGAGGCCGAGTTTTAAAAAAACTTTGAAAACTTCTAGGGCGCTACCGGTGTTAGGCGACTTGGAATTGGACATAGACTCGACTCAGTTTTTTGCCATCATCGCGGTCAATTTTTACAGTGGTGTGAATATAAAGACAATTGAAACTTCTGGTGCTGGCAATAACCTCACTGCGCTATCATGCCCATGTAAATGCACTACTGTCCGGGAAAAAGGCCCGACTTCCGAGGATGAAACCCAGCTTGAGGGGTAGGGGGCACTTTCTCCGTTCCGAAAGCGCGCCATGGACTCGCCCCATCC
>JAOXRV010000502.1 GCA_025800435.1 Cellvibrionaceae bacterium
CCGCTATGGGGCTAACCCAAGAGGGTGCGCTCGATCTGGCGAATGCCACGAATTACCTTAGCAACAACATGAATGCTAAGGCCAAGCAGATTGCTGGCGTGGTTGTTCGTCAAGGCTCGACTGCGATGCAGGCGGGCTTCAGCTCCAATGAAAGTGCCGCATTAGCGGCTGGGCTGATTGCCGGTGGCGCCACAGAGGAAACCGCCTCTACCGCCATGAAAAACATCACCGGAGCACTCACCTCCGGTTATGCGGCGACTGGCTCACAAACCGAGGCAATGGAGCGCCTTGGGTTCAATCCAGAAGAACTGGCCTCCTCGATGCAAGAGGATGCAAAAGGCACGCTCATTGAGGTGCTGGAATCGTTGCAAAATGTCGAAGCAAAGGACCGTGGCGCCATTATTTCAGAGCTGTTTGGCACTGAGGTAAAAGGCGCGGTGGCCAAGCTCGTCAAAACGCTCGACGATAATAAAAACGGCCTCAAGGCTGCATTTGCTCGCGTTGCCAAGGATTCAGACCGAGCCAATTCAGTTAATAACGAGTATGAGAATGTTGCCTCTACACGGGGGCATCAACTCAATCGCCTAAAATCCAAGTTTGAAAAAATGGCGGTCACGCTGGGAGATCGATTACTCCCAGCGGTAGATGTCATCGTCCCCCACCTCATTAGTGCGGTGGACTGGGTGACCGACATAGCCACCGAATCCCCTAAACTCACCTCGGCATTTCTGGGTGTGGCGGCGGGGATTGCTGCCATCAAAGCGGGCTGGTTGGCGTTTAAAGTTGCCAAGCTGACTATGGGCAACCTGACCGACAGAGGTCGGTTGTTTAAAACCAAACTCTCAGGCACCACCGACCAAACAGCCCTAAGCGCCCAACGTGCTACCAGAGCATTGGATCGCCTAAACCGTAAGCTCAACCAGCTCG
>JAOXRV010000511.1 GCA_025800435.1 Cellvibrionaceae bacterium
GAATAGCAGGTGGTTTGGTTTGCTGACCAGTAGTAGCAGCCTGATGCCCCTGTTTAGGTGGAGCTGATTTGGTTTTAGTCATATTAATGATCTCTTACTAAGAGGCGGGGATTTAACCCCGCCTACAATGGGTGGAGATTACCAGACAACACCTGTACCAAGGCACAGCCCCTCTGGATGGCGGAATCCGATGTCATGCTCAGCCGTGAGTCGTAGCACCGACTGGTTACGAGAGTAGGCCGAAACCATCTTGCCGTCTTTATCTTTGTATGCTGCATCGCGGCTAAAATCGATGGTGTACCCACCGTCCTCACCGATCACGATGTCATTAAAATCAGCAAAATAAATTTCTGCCTCTTTCGTGGAATCGCCCAGATTTGCTGGGATGCTATTGGTGTGCTCGACTGGGTAACCTTTTAATAGGCCCCGAGCCATCTCAGGGTAAACTTTGTTACCATTCCCATCTCGCAACCCAAACAGCTTCATATAGCTACGGGGCGAGAGTGCCCAGCCCGGTTTGATCAGCAAGCTGTCAGAATTCATCAGTTTTAAGATCATCGCATCTAGGTATTCGTCGATTTTTTGCAGGTTGCTCGATCCAGACCATTGCACGGTGCGGCTCGCCGTTTCTGCTATTTTTTTGAATCCGGTAGGGGTGCCGTTGGCACCGTCATCACGAAGAAATGCTTTATCCTCGCGAACCGACATGGCCGCTAGCATGTCATCCATCACGATGCGTTCAACTTGAGGGCCAGTGCGCCCTACGAGTTGATTTGAGATCGGTACGATAGTGATCATCGTTTTGGCAGAGAGCTGTACATCGTCAAATGTGCTCTCTGTCGCGGTGACGTCTTTGCCCTCACCAACATAGCTGGCGGTGGCACCGCCACTCATGCGCGGCAGCGAGAGGTTACCATTAGGCAGCGGCACGGATCGTGCGCCCAGTCTGCGAATGACGGTCTTATGTCGCAGCAGTTCGATCACTTCTTGAGCAGTATTCTGGGGGATCAGTGCGCCGCCACTGGCGGCTCCCGTCTCAATCGCCATGGCAACGCTAGCGTCCCCAATTTTATCATGGGCAAACGCGGCCGCGCGCACAGTATCACCACCGGCAGCGGCCATAGCCAATGCGGTACGCACAAAGCCGGATCCTTGGTATTGGGTTGCATCCGGCTTAATGTGGACGGCAGGCGCGCCGTTTTTACCTACCGGCGTTGCCGCTTTGGCGGCCATTTCTT
>JAOXRV010000527.1 GCA_025800435.1 Cellvibrionaceae bacterium
TTGCTCAGAGCCACTAAGCTCCATACTGACAACCCCCTCAAGCCCGACCAAGGCTCGGCGCCAAGCGTCGACAATCTCTAGGGTGTTGGTGTTGCGCTCTGAGTCGGGCACCAGCTCGGCATAGGCACTGATACTGGTGGGCCCTATCACCGCGGTCATCAGTTTGCTTACCGGCGGCGATCCGCCTTCAGCACTGTCGGCGAAGCGTTGGTTGATGGTATCCAAGGTTTCGCGCAGGCGCTCGGTGTTATCCAGGGTCATACCGATCGAAGCGCGCTTGTCCATCTCGATCGTCGCGGTAATCAGGCTGCCGGGAATATCGGGGAAAAACGTTACTCGCACCGCATTGACTTTAATCAGCCCGAGTGCAAGCACGGCCGCCGCCAAAAACCCGATTAAGCAGGCATAGCGATGCTCGATACAGCGCCGCAACAGTGGCCGATACGTATTGTTATTGAAACTATCGAGCCCATCACTGAGAAATGCCTGCAGCTTGCCCCAGTAAATTTGCAGCGCCCCGCTCGGCGCCTGGTCTTTATCAATGCCGGTCTCAGCGAGGTGGGCGGGCAAAATAAACTTGCTTTCAAACAGGGAAAACAACAGCGCAATAATAACCACCACCGAAAAACTCGCCAACACCTGGCCGAGCGGGTTTTGAATAGTGGTCATGGGGTAAAATGCCGCCACTGTGGTAAGCACACCAAAAATGGTCGCGGTAGCGACCTTGGCAACGCCCGCTTCGGTGCCCTTGATTCGGTCTTTAATATGCTGCCGCTCACTGTAGACGCTTTCGCCCACCACCACCGCATCGTCGACCAGAATACCCAGCACGATAATCATGCCGAAGGTGGTAATATCGTTGAGAGAGTAATCGAATACATGCCAACCCATTATGGCCAAGGTACCGGCCAGGGATATGGGAATACCCAAGGCCACCCAAAAAGCCAGCTTGGGGCTGAGAAACAGCGCCAGCAGTATAAACACCAATATCAAGCCCTGAATAGCATTGGATTTGAGTGTATCCAGCCGCTCAGAAATATAGTTACTCTGGTCGACCCAGGAAGCCAGCTTGACGTTGTCTGGGAACTCTTCGCGCAACTGCTGCAGCACCCGCTGGGTGACTCGGCTAACATCCAGCAAGTTGTCTTTTTGACCAATAACAATTTCAAAGCCGATGGCCGGCTGCCCCTGAAACAGCACATAAACGTCTTCATCGACAAAACCATTGTCAATCTCAGCGATATCGCCCAGGCGAACCACCGCTCCATCGCCCTGATCCAACAGTACAATACTGTCAAACTCCAGTCGCTGGTCGAGATAGTCATCTGCCCGCACTTGAATGCGGCCACCGGCACTTTTAATCACCCCAGTGCGATAGCGCACCGAGCTTTGCTGAATTGCCGCGGTCACATCCTCAAACGACAGCCCCAGCGATTGCAAGCGCTCTGGGGCAATGGTAATCGACATTTCATACTTTCTTTCACCCCACTGTTTAATGCGCGAAATTTCCGGCTGCGCCAGCAGGGTTTCCTTCACCTGGCGCGCCAGCCGCTGCAGCGAATGCTGATCGACCGAGCCGTAAACCTGCACAATCATCGCCGGAAAGTTGAATTCATCGCGCTTTACCGCCGGCCGCTCCGCCGCCTGCGGTAAGGTGGCGATATTGTCGATACGCGATCTAACATCATCGAGCAGGCGATCGAGTGAGTAAGCGGTCTTTTTTTGCACCCGCACTTCGGCCATTTCGTCATAGGAAACGCTAAACACCTTCTTAACCCCGGGCAAACCTTCGAGCGCGCTCTCCAGTTTGCTGGTAACCGACTCATCGACTTGCACCGCGCTGGCACCAGGGTAATAGGTGGAAACACTGATCGTATCCGGTGGTATTCTCGGAAAGCCCTCAATTCTTATGCCCCATAAACTCATCAGGCCGGCAACCAGGATGACGACCATTACCAGATTGGCAGCTACCGGGTTGCGAATAAACCAGTTGGTCAGAAAATGCATAGCTACTCCGATACTGTTGTTACGCGCGCTTGCACGCGATCACCGACCACAAAGCCCGCCAGCGGATGCCGCACCACACGAATCGTGTCAGCCCCAGTTAGCCCAGGTATAGAGACAAATATCGCACCGTCGCGGCTAAACACTCGCTTAGCCTCGTGGCGAAGCAAGCGATCATCCGCGCCCACCGACCATATCGCACTGTCGCGGGTCAGGGCCGATTCCGGCACTTTTAAGGTGTCATCTACCAGCACGCCCTGTATCAATACCTTTACATAGGTACCGGGCAGTAACGGCGCACTGTCATTCGGTGCGCGCTTATGCTCCAGGTACAGACGACGCAAACGGGTCGCTTGGTCCACCACCCCACTGCGGCCGCGCACCTGCGCCGGCCAGCTTTGCTCAGTGAACGGGTTGTGAAGGGATACTTCGAGCGACGCCAAGGTATCTGGCAGCAGCGACCAATCGTGGTTATTAAGGTGCACGGTCACATCAACCGTTTGCTGATCGACCACAACACCGATCGACTGGCCGACGTCTACCGTTTCGCCCAAGCTGACATCGCGCCGGTCGATCACCCCATCAAAGGGCGCGCGCACTGCGGTATTGCGCAGCAGCGATTTAGCCTCGGCAAGTGCGGCGGCGGCCGCCTGCTGCTCAGCGCGGGCGGCTTGCAGCTGCGGCTTGCGCAACACCAAGGGCGAGGCGGCTTGCTCGCCGTTGGCGGATAGCTGCCAGTTGCGCTCGGCAGTGGCCGCCATACGCTCTTCAGTTAACAGCGCCAACTGCGCCTGGGCCAAGCGATTGGCCGCTTCGGCGACCAAGGTCTGCTGGCTATCATCCTGCAGCTGCACTAACACAGTGCCGCGCTGAATCTGTTTACCCGGCAGGAAATCCTCACTCAGGCTCATGATTTGGCCGGCTGTCTGGGTGCGCAGCTCGGCCGAATTGCGCGCCTTGGCCTCAGACAGGGCCGCAACCCTGGCCCGATGCGTCGCGGGGCTAAGCTCAAGCACCGTCACCTGGGGTAGGTTTTTCTCGCTCACTGCCACCGCTTGCCGCTGGTTTTGCTGGTCCAATAGCCACAACAGCGCAAACGCGGCAATCAACAGTAATACCGCCAACGCCAGCCATTGCCAGCGGCGGCTCTTGCTTGTGGTTTTATTTATCTGCTCACTCATGGTCGTTGCTCTGCCTCTGAATTAACCCCCAGCCCTAAGGCCAGGCCCAGTACGATTCGATTATCCAGTCGCGCCGCCTGTACTTGTATCAGCGCCGACCTTAAATCGAGGGTCTGCTGCTGCACTTGCAACAGCTCCAAAATTCCAACCAGACCACTGCGATAGCGCATCTTATAGTCCTCCAGTACACGCTCGGCCTGTTGTTTGGCCACTTGATAATAAGCACTGCGCCGAGCCAAAGAGCGATCTTGTGACAGGGCCTGCTCGACCTCTTGCATGGCAGACAATACCGTCTGCTTATAATCAAACACCGCCGCCTCGGCCTTGGCCGAGCTGGCTTCGGCCTCGGCCAGCAGCGCCCCCCCCTGAAACAAGGGTTGGCTAAGGCCTGCCACCAGCGACCAATCAGCGCTATCCCCCAACAGCGCTGCGCCAGACAGGCGCGATGCTGCGGCGCCCAGGGTGATCGATGGCAGCATTGCCTTATAGGCCGCGTCGCTGAGTTTACTGCCGGCAATGACTGCGGCGAACGCCGCTTGAATATCAGGTCGCTCTGCCAACAGCGCCGCCGGCACAGTCAGCTGTGGTTGTTTGATAACAGGCAGCTCGCGCCCCCACTGTATGCTGGCATCGGGGTAGCGCCCCAGCAGTACTTCGAGGTCGCGCTGGGCGCCCACATAATTCTGTTGCAGTTCGTCCAGTGCGGCGCGGGCACTTTCCAGCTCAATGTTAACCACACCGACATCTTCTAACTGGGTCAGACCCTCGCGATAATAGGTGGCGGTGGTGCGCTTGAGACTGTCTAATATTTGGATTCGCTGCTGCTCGATAGCGATCACCTCGGCCAGCGCCCACAGCAACAAACCGCTGCGCGCAACCTGGGAGGCAATTGAATTGCGCGCCGCCCGCAAGCCCTGCTGTTCGGCAGCGTAGAGCTGGCGCGCCGCAGCCGATTGGTCGGCCAGCCGCCCCCATAGGTCCAGTTCCCAGCTGATCGCCAACTGGCGGCTGCGCGAGCTTTGTGACAAGCCGGCATTTTTTTCACGCCCGGCATCGATCGAGGCATCGGCCTTGGGCAACTGCTGGGCATTTACCTGGCGCAGCAGCAAGCGGCTGGCCTGCAAGCGCTTGGCGGTGGCGTTAAGATCGGCATTATTCGCCAGCGCCTCGCGAATCAACGCAGTTAGGGTCTGGGAATCGAATAGCGCCAACAGATCGCGCTGTACCTGTTGGCGCAGCTCGCCGTAGTTTTGCTCGCCTGCTTCGGCAAACTTGCTCGGCAGGGCGCTGGCCACCGCCGCTAAAGATTCTTGGGTTTTCCGCTCACTCGACACGCAGCCTACCAACCCCGCCACCAACAACAGCAACCACGTTAAGCCACGCCAGCTCAAGCGCTTGGCTTGTTCCTTACCAACGTCCGCATTTTTCATCCTGCTAGCTTCCGCATCAACATTTCGATCGGCCCCCGTTTAAATGCCTTCGACCAATAATAAGCAAACACTGTGGCCAGCAAGCAAAAGACCATAGCCGCCGACACGGCTTCGACTATCGTTCTTGCGCCCAACAGGCCCAGCTCCTCTAACACCCCCATGCCGAGCATGATATGGGCGATGTACAGACTTAAAGTTTGACGCCCGGCCGGGGCCACCAGGGCCAGCAGCCCCGAGTCAGCCAGCCATTTGGCTGCCATTAAACTAAACCCAATTATCACGCTCGCCGCACCAGCGGCGGATAATAGATACAGCGGCATTGGCGGGATTGGCGCAGTCGACAGCAGCTGCGCCATATCAGCCGATTGCGCCGACCAACTGGGCAACAACAGTTGCTGTAAAATCATCGCCAGTAATACCATCGCCACACCGGCACCGACCAACAGCAGCTGTGTGCGCCGCTTGGCAATAGCCAGGCGGCTAATAACAAGGCCGTACACTAAAAATGCCAGCCAAGGAAACAGCGGATGCCAGCCGTTAAAAAACAAATTGCGCACAAACCCAACCGGGGTATAAAAATCCAGGTAGCGATAGTTGTTCCAGTCCCAACCGGTGTCATAGTTAAGCCACACAAACATAGCGACGCTGATGGCGCTAATGGCGGCTATCGCAAGCACCAACTGGGCCAACCCAAGCGGCAATAAGATCACTCCAAACAAAAAGAAAAAGGCGTAGTTGTGCAGGATATCCGCATCAAACACCAGCCGGTTGAGCAAACCCAAAACCAATAAAAACAGCGCGCGCTTGAGAGTTAGCACAACCGTTCGCCCGCCGCCGCCATAGCGCGAGGAAAGACCGAGACCGATGCCCGCCAAGATAACAAACAGAGCCGCGGCCCGTCCTTCCAACGCCGATGCTGTGTGACTGAGCCAGTCGCTGCCGCCCTCGGCACCCATAACTATCCTGAAATTCACAATCACCATACCGACAAAGGCAAGAAAACGGGCAAAATCCAGGCCCTCGATACGGTCTTTCTGCTGCTGTTTTGGCGTCATCGTGGACCCCAAGATATGAAACATCATTGTATCATAACGGCAAATGTGGTATGGTACAACCCTGTTCCATAAAAATGATGACAAAAATGACAACTCCCCTAGACGCGCGTGCCAAACGCTCTCAGCAAGCCCTGTTAAGGGCCGGGCTAGAGCTTCTAAATATCAACCGAGAAGCCTCGCTGAGCGACATTGCGGCCCATGCCGGGGTCGGTCGCACCACCTTGTACCGACAATATGAGACCCGTGAAAAACTGATCGCCGCGGTAGCCGCCTATTGCCTGGAACTGTTCGATGAGGCCACCGCTCCCATCGAACAGCAGGCCACATCAGCGCTCGACGCCATTGGCCTAGTGTTCAAGCTGCTTATGCCACTGACTCAGGAAATGCAGTTCCTGATCCAACTGGATCAGTTTGAGCACGCCGACCCCGCGCTTGAACAAATCAATGCCAAGCAAAGCCAGGAGATGGACGAACTGGTGGCAATGGCCAAGCGCGAGGGCTCGATTAATAAATCACTACCCAACGCTTGGGTGGTCAACCTGATCAGCGGAATTTTTATTGCCAGCTGGTTACAGCAACAAGATCAACAGACCAGCGCCGAGCAGGCCGCCGCGCTGGCCTTTACCAGCTTTTGCCAGGGTGTATCAGGCTAGGGTATGCAGTGCTAATACTGCCGATAATTGTCCAGCAGCTTATCGAACAACATTGGCGAGACAGCTTAGATAGATTCGCGAGGTGCTTATGACTATGCCCGGACCGCTTGGCCTAAGGCTTATTTTTCGCCAGTTTCGCTGGCGCATCGCCATCACTTGGCTGCTGGTATTGCTGGAAAATACCCTGATGGCATTGATACCACTTTTTCTCGGGCGCGCCATCGACGCCCTGCTCAGTGGCCAGCTCTATGCGCTGTGGGAAACCGCCGGGGTAATGCTGACACTGGTCGCAGTGGCCAGCGCGCGGCAAACATACGATACCCGCAGCTTTGGCAGTATGCGCGTGCGCTTTGGCGCCGAGCTGGTCAAGCGCCTGCAACACCGCCCTGTGTCACAGCTCAATGCACGTTTGGATATGAGCCGAGAAATGGTAGATTTTCTCGAAGGCTATGTGCCGGAATTACTCACGGCGGTGGTTCAGGTGATCGTCAGCATCGTGGTCTTGTGGCACTTCGACAGCCGTCTGGGGCTCAGCGCACTGGGCGTGATTGTCGCCCTGTCTGCAATTTATGCACTGTTTCACCAACGCTTTTACTTGTTAAACCGCGATCTTAACGCCCAGATGGAACAGCAAGTCTCGGTGTTGGAGCAGCGTCGCAGCAGTTCGGTTCTAAGCCACCTCAAACGGCTGCGCCACTGCGAAGTGCGGCTATCCGATACCGAAGCGCTGCTGTATGCGCTCATTTTTATCGCCATGTTTGCATTTTTACTGATCAATTTATGGTTGGCGTCGAGCATAGCGGCGATTACCGCCGGGGTCATATTTTCAATACTCAGCTACTCCTGGGAGCTGGTTGAATCAGGCATTACCCTGCCGGTGGTACTGCAGCAGTGGTCGCGCCTAAGCGAAATACGCGAGCGTCTTAACCAGACAGCAGAGGCTGATCAGGGCAGCCCTGAATAGCAGTGCCGGAATAACAGTGGGCGATAAAGGTGAATATCCTAATTGTAGAGGACGATGTTGATTTGGCCGCGGCGATGGCGGACTATTTGGAACGACAAGGTGCCTGTTGCGACTTTGCCTACCATGGCCAAGCCGGTTTACGGCAGGCCAGCCAGTACAGCTATGACGTCATAGTGCTCGACTTACTGATGCCGCGCATTAATGGTTATCAGCTCTGCCAACAACTTCGCCAACAAGGCCTATCCACCCCTATTCTTATGCTGACCGCCTGCAATGGCGATACTGATCAGCTATCAGGCTTCACCGCCGGGGTCGATGATTATGTCAGCAAGCCCTGCCCGATGCCGCTGCTGTGGGCCAGACTGCAGGCACTGCACCGGCGCTCAAACCCGGTGCATGACAAACTGCAAATAGCAGACCTGCAAATCTACTTAAAGCAACACCGGGCGATTCGCCAGGGCCAAGTTTTGCAACTGTCACCGACCGCCTGGAGAATTCTCTGCCTGCTGGCCAAACACAGCCCCAAAATCGTTAAGCGCACAGAGATCGAAGACGCAATTTGGGGTCGCCAAGAAGGCAACACTGGCAACCTCAATGTGCAACTACATACATTGCGCAACACCGTCGACAAGCCGTTTGACAAAAAGCTGATCCACACTCAAGTCGGTGTCGGGCTCTGCCTGCGGAGCGAGTAATGCCTGAGCCTGGTACCAAAACAGTGGTCGACAAGCGCAAACCAGCAAAGAGCCTGGCGCAGCAACTTAGGCAACAGCTCACATGGTTGGGGCTACTGCTGCTGCTCGCCTTTAACGCGGTTATTTTTGGCTTTATCCTATACACCATCGATTCATCTACCGATATCGTATTAGAGCTGGAAGCCCGCGCCATAGCGGATCAGCTGCGGCGCGAGCCGCATAAACCACTGCCGCGGTACAAGTCCTTAAGTGCTTACCAAAAATGGTTGGATATTCCCGCAACTCTGCGCTTAAAAATCAGCCCGTCTGGCCAGGTTATCAGAGAGCCCCGCTTAATCAAGGATCAAAGCGCCAACGATGAACCGATGTATATTCACTATTTGCCTCACCACAGCGACGATGTGGGCGATATCTATATAATCAGCCAGCATCCGCTGGCAGATGTGCAAAACACCATCGGTGCAGTCATTAGCCGTGTGCTGTCACAGGCCTTTTGGTTGGCGACCTCGATTGTATGGGTACTGTTTATCTGTGTCGCATGGTTGTTTCGCCAGACCTCGGCACCACTGTCGTTACTGAGTCAGTGGGCGGAACAACTTGGCAAGTCACCACAGCAGGCTAGAGAAATCAATTTCCCAATCGCCGAGCTCAATCAATTGGCGGCACAGCTTCGCCATGGTGTCGAACAGGAACACGCTTACAACCTGCGCGAACAAATGTTTTTAAAACAGGCCAGCCATGAGCTGCGCACCCCGCTGGCGACTATAAGAGCCAGCCTGGACACCCTTGCACTTGATCAAACTGCCTCTAGCAAACCAATAATTCAACGAGCGATAAATTCATCTGAAAAAATTGAGCTGCTGAGCAAGGCGCTGCTGTGGTTGTGCAGCGATACCGACCAGCCCTTGGCAAAGCATCGGTTTAACCCAGCCCAGATGTGCCGCGAGCTATACGGCCAGCTACAACCACTGTTTCAGCGCAACAGCCAC
>JAOXRV010000303.1 GCA_025800435.1 Cellvibrionaceae bacterium
CCTCGCGCCCACTTTTGGTGGTAAAGCTGTCGCTGACTTTTTGCAACTGCCCGGCGACCAAGGCAAACAGATAAGCAGGCTTTTTAAAGGGGTCGTGCCAGCTGACACAGCGGCGACCACTGGGCAGGGTTTTATCCTCGGTTTTATTGCCGTTGCTGAGCATTACCGGGTACTGTTCAGCATCCGCTTCGATGTGGGTGGTAAACTCACTCATCACGTCGGGGCGGTCAAGGTAATAGGTAATTTTACGAAAGCCCTCGGCCTCACACTGGGTACAGTACATCCCCGATGATTGGTATAAACCCTCTAGCGAGCGATTGTTTTCAGGGCAAATCTCCGTTTCTATCTGCAGTTCAAACTGACGCGGCAGCACGCCCAATAAAGCCTCCAGCTCTATCACCAGGGTTTCATCATCCAACTGGTATTGATCGGGACTAAGGCTATTACCATCGAGGCTAAGGGCAATGAGTTTTAGCGATTGCCCGTGTAAACTGAGCCTTGCCAACTCTGTATCGCTGGCCATGGGGTTGGCGCTAAGCTGTAAGCGACTACGCACCCGGGTAGCCCCTGGGCGCAGGTCAAAATACAACTCAGTACTGGGAATATAATAGGCCGGTGGGCGGTAGTCTTTTAAAAAAATAGTCTGCTGCTGGGTTTGTGGGGCTTGATCGCTCACGCGCTATTCCTCCTAGTGTTTCCAGTTTAGAGGCTGCTCTTGGCCACGCTCATCTTTGGGGGCAGCCACATCGCCGCTACCGCCACAGTGTTGGTGTGGCATGGGGGGAATATAACCGGTACGCTCAGCTTCGGGCAGGTGCTTGTGCTCATAGGCGATCACCGCTTGCAGCGACAGTTGGCGCTGCTCACTACTGAGGCGGCGGCCATCGGGCCACTTACCCAGTTCGATGGCGCGCTTTAGGTTTTGGTAGATTTCTGGGCTGATATTATCCAGTAATTTTTCAAAATCGGTATCGAAACTCATTTTAATGCCTTCACAATAAAAAACAGTATTGCCCATGTTTGGCGCTAACACACGCCATCTAAGCTTGGTTAACTTAAACCGCCCGGCTGTAGAGCCTTGTGCCGGGGGTTACTTCTGGGGGCTTGGGAGGCAGGGATGCCGGACGAGAGCTCCAGGGATGGACTCGTGCGCCCCCCAGAAGTAAGCCCCGGTACAAGGCTCGATATCGAAGCCACATAAACCCAGCTTTGGCCCCTGTGGGTATAGACGATCATTAATATAGGGCGATTATAACCCAAGCGCTTAGGTGTTTAGAACGGGCTGTGCTCGCGCGAGTCGTTGAGGATCTCTTTGGCCACATCAACCCAGACGAATTTGTCCTTGTCGATGCGCTTTTCGCCATCGAAGCGATAGGCCACCAGCTTGCCATCCTTGACTGCACTGTAATCCAGGCAGGCCACATTGTGGCGCAGCGGGGCCGGCTCGCCGGTGAGCCAGTAGTGGCCGATAAAGATCGGCGGCGCATCGCTGGGGTAACCCAATAGATTGGTCTTTTCGGTATCATCCAGGCAGCGCTCGGCGATATCCTCGGGCAGCGGATCTGGCTGAAACACGACATCGCGGTAGGTGGCCGGCTCATGAGCCCAAAATTTAGTCCGAAAGAAACGCCGCACATAGCCGTCTTGGCTATTGAGGCTGCGGCCATCGGGCAGTGGCAATACCGTGCCCCGGGTTAAGCGGTCGAGCAAGCGGGAGATAAAACTGCCGCGGGTTAAGGCCGCGCGCCAGTAATCTTCACTGGCAACTATGCCATCGTAATCGCTGAGGTAGTGGTCGATCATATCGCCGTCCCAGCAGGCGTGAACCACCCGGCAGCCGTCCAACTCAAGAAAAGCCGGCAGGGTTTGAAACCAGTCCACATGGTCGCGCCACTCAGCCTGGCGACCGCTAAAATCAGCCAGGGTTTGCTCGATCAGGCGATCGCTGGTGGTGGCGCCATTGCCCTTGAGGCGCTCATAGGCGATGGCGTGGAGTTCATGGTTGCCGATAATCATCTGCGCGCTGCCCCGCTCCACCATGGCGCGGATAATGCTCAAGCTATTGCGAATGGCCGGGCCCCGGTCGATCACATCGCCGAGAAATACCGCCTGACGGCTGGGGTGCTGGTAAACCCCGTGCAGTTGGCGATAGCCCAGCCGCTCAAGCAGCCGAATCAGGCTGATAGCACAACCGTGAATATCTCCGATAATGTCGTAGCCACCTCCTGTGGCTGCGTTGATACCAGCTTGCATGTTCATTTATCAAACTCAGCATCAGCTGCGCTGAGATTTTTATAATCTTCCCTAGAATTATCACTCAGCTGACGGTGTTGTTTTTGTCAGCCCTTGCCACTGCATCGGCCAATGCAGCAGTTTATTTACTTAAGGTAGCTTAACAGCGGCACTTAAATTGCCGCTGAACCAATCTTCACTAACTGCTCCAACCTAATTTTGAGCGACAGGTTTCGTAAAAATTCTGGTTTAAGGGGTGCATCAATTTTACTTTACGCGATTTCTTGCTGATCAATATTTCATCACCCGGCTCTGTAATTACATGGGTTTGACCATCACAGGTTACATGGGGTTTGGCGCTGTTGTTAGTGCCGATCACAATTTTAATATCACTGCTGCCATCGACCACAATCGGGCGGCTGGTCAGCGCGTGGGGGTGCATGGGCACCAGCACAATAGCATCGAGCTTGGGGTGCATCAGTGGGCCGCCGCCACTTAAAGCATAGGCGGTAGATCCGGTCGGGGTAGAGATAATCAGACCATCGGAGCGCTGGCGGTAAACAAAGTGTTCATCCACATACAGTTCGAACTCAATCATCCGAATAAACTGACCAGGGTGGATAACCACATCGTTCATGGCATCGCCACCACTGACCCACTGGCCATTGCGCTGCACCGTCATTTCCAGCAGGAAGCGCTCTTCCATCTGGTATTTGCCATCCAGTACATCGCCCACCAGAGG